>JAZDDD010000609.1:0-2754 GCA_036679545.1 Gemmatimonadota bacterium
GACATCACACCGTTACCAGACGCTCGTCGTTGCGGTCGGCTTCCAATCTTCAGTTCACCTAATTCGGTTTCAGGCGTTGCGCTGCGAAAGTAGTCTGGAAAAACCGTGGCGTCGTAGACGATGTCGCGAAAGGCTTTCCTCGATACGTCTGCGAGTACGTCCATTCGCCCGCGCCACGCCTTTTTGGGGTTTTTGTTTGGTTTGAGCGTCGCGGTGAGTGTTGCCGTGGTGTACACTTCGAGTGTACGCAGCGCGATTTCTGGGAGCCCGAACTTAAAGTCGATTGTTTCGCCCTGTTCGGTAACGCGAATCGATCCGTTGATGGATCCTGGCGGTTGCGATTGGAACGCAAGCTCAATGGGCCCACCGCCGCGACCAACCGTTCCGCCACGGCCATGAAACAATGTGAGATGTACATTGGCGTTCTTGCACGTAGCAACCATCTCTTCCTGACCACAAAAAAGAGCCCACGCCGCCGCAAGTCGGCCGCCGTCTTTTGCTGAGTCCGAATATCCGATCATCACTTCTTGCCGGTCGTTGATCTTTTCGCGGTATTCGGGAATCGATAACAACCGTGTGAGGGAAGCGGACGCGTTTTGTAGATCGGATACCGTTTCGAAGAGTGGCACAACACGCAATGATGGGCGCATGCCTGCGGCGAGTTGAAGAACCTGCACGACAAGCACGTCGGATGGTTGTGACGCCATAGAGATGACATACGCACCGAGAGACCCCGATGGAAGTTTTGCAGCGGAATTGAAGACGTCCAGAACCTCCCGGGTATCTCCATCATATTCCAGAACCGACCGTACGGCCGGTGCTAATGTACGTCCGCTCTCACGTATGGCTTCGCACAAAAAAGCAACTCTTCGATCTTCGTCCCAGCTTTGGTAGGAGCCAAATCCCAAGGAGCGTGTGACGGCGGACATGGCTTCTGTGTGGCGGGATGCGTCTTGCCGTAAGTCAAGTTTTACCAGCGTGACACCGAAACATGTGAGTCGGCACAGCATGTCACGCAACCGTCCCTCGGCAACGGCACCTGCGCCGCCGGTTGTGAGCGAGCGGTGACAGACCAACAGGGGTTCTCGCAAAATGTTCTCGTGCCAGATCATGCGGGCACGTTGATCGTCATCGATATCGTGGCCGTCCAACATCTGCTCGATGCCGTTTACGGTATCCTGGAGCCGATCCACAACATCACGCAACAGGGCGCGGTACGGTTCTGTTCCGTCACCCACCATGGCGCGTAACTCTGCGCTGCCTGACTTCATGGAAAGCTCGGCACGCAACGCACGGAATTCTCTAAGGTAAAGATCTGCTGCCATCCACCGAGCAAGAAGACATGCTTTGACCGTTACGTTGGCGGTGACGTTCGGGTTGCCGTCACGATCGCCGCCAATCCACGAGCCGAAACGGATTGGGACGACATCGAATGGGAGAGAGATGTCTGCGGCCTCTTGCAGTGCTCGGTCCAGGCCACGTGTAAACTGAGGTACGGCATCCCACAGCGTTTGCTCGAAAACCACCAAACCCCACCTCACTTCGTCCAACGGTGAGGGTCGTTGATGTCGTACCTCGTCGGTCATCCAGAGTGTAGTGATCTCGCGGTACAATGATTTGGTCGTGTCTTCGCGTTCCAAGGTCGTGAGATCTTCGCGATCGAGCCGCGCGAGCAGGGCGGCGATCCTACGGTGAATCTGACGGACCGTGCGACGTACCACCTCAGTTGGGTGGGCCGTCAAGACCAACTCGACACGTTGGGCGCACAGATGATCGTATAGTCGTTTGGGGGAAACACCGTCGTCGATCAAATCGTGAAAAACATCGGCGAACGACCGTTCTTGCGCGTGGGTATCGGTGCCCGATTGGTAAAAACGTCGACGGCGAATTCGGTGATGTTGTTCGGCAATGTTTGCGAGTGTCAGGAAATGCGCGAAGGCTCGTGCAACTGGGAGCGCCAACGCCACCGGCATGTCCCGCAGGATCTTTTCCAAATGTCGGAAGCTCTCTTGATCACCTTCACGCGCGTTCTTCGACAACGCGCGCACACGCTCGACTGTTTCCAGGAGTGTGTCACCTCCGATCGCGCGTAACGTGTCGCCGAGGAGATTTCCTAATAGACGCACGTTTTCCCTCAACGGTAGTTGGGAATCGCTTTTTTGCTTGGACGCCGATCGCGATGTGCGTGTCATAGCCTGGCGATGTATTGCTCGGGGTTGTTGAGGAACGCCTTGGTGAGCGTGTAATGCTCCAGATCTTCGTATGCGACGGTCTCGATTGGCGTATGATCACAACTCAGTATCTGGGCACCGGGAAAGGCAAGGATGATCGGCGAGTGTGTCGCGATGATGAATTGTGAGCGCTCGTTCACTGATGTCTTTAATAAGGAAAGGAACGCGAGTTGCCGCAGTGGTGACAGCGGCGCCTCGGGTTCGTCCAGCAGATACACGCCCTTCGGCGCCACTCGTGATTGAAACAACTTGAGGAAGCTTTCTCCGTGCGACTGCGCGTCCAAACCATCGCCGTAGCTAGCCCGTAGCTCGCCCTCTGTGCGCATGTGCGGTGCTTTTGCAAGCAACTTTGCGAGGGCCGACCGCCCCTCGTATTCGCGATCGACCTGTTCAATGCTCGCGCGTGCGTCAGCGCGGATTTGCGCAATTTGTTTTGCATATCCAAAAAAGTCCTCGGCTCGGAGAAAGAAACCGCGGTGAGATCGGGTTGCCCACGTGAGACGCAATGTCTCGGAGAATCGTC
>JAZDDD010000061.1:0-6018 GCA_036679545.1 Gemmatimonadota bacterium
ACCCTGCCACTCCAACCCGCCCGAGAGGTTCCCGCGATCATCGATACGGAGTTGCACCTGACCAAGGCTTACGCCAGCACCGTCGTACACCTCGAGCGCCTGATCTAAATGATCCGGGACGATCCAGCCGCACACCGGTGTGTTGAGTTTTGTAGCTTCGGCCTGATCCGAACTCGCGGACAGCATCCGGAACATGAGGCGTGTGGGTTGAACGATCCGCGGTGGAAGCCGGAGTAACGCCGGATCAACCTTCGTTTCCAACTCTTCCGCACGCGCCGGACTTTTCAGATTCTCTTCAGCTATGTCGTGGAACTGCCCAAACGAATCGACGATTCGCAACCGACGGATCTTGAGATGTCCCGCACGAACGGGGAACAACGGTGCGTCGGGGTTCTGTGTCAGGGGTTCTTCCACCGTTGGAATGGGATCGTCGATATTGAAGAACGCATATTCGCTTTCCAACCCAATCAACATTGTACATCGACGTTTTTCAGCGCCTGCTGAATTTGGCCGAGGGCCCGTTCTTGGTTGTCGCTTGCCAGATCGCTTGTCTCGTTTGACTCCTGCTCGATAAACTTGGACAGTTGTTGCGCGAGCACACGTGAAACGGATGGAGTCAGGAGTGTTCTGCCTCGATAAAGAAAACCCTCGGCGTCCGTTGCGGCATCATCGACACCGGCGCGGGGTTCGTAGTCGTGTTCATCGAGTTTCCAATCTCGTTGCAGGTTAGCCGATGGGATCCACTCGACCTCCCAGTCGAGGTGCAACGGCGTCCATGGTGTCGTCCACGGCCGCAACGAAAAAGGAAGGGGAGCGGTGCCTTCGATTCCAGAAATGCTTGACACGCCTTGGGCGGCAATCTCCGGATTGAGATACGAATTCCACAGAAGTGTTGTCTCGACCTGGTATTTCTCAATGATCCCATCAGTACCTAGTACGTCACGGTCATAACGATCAGGCGGCGCGATGATATCCAACTCTCCCTTTTCGACTCGCCCAGTAACGGACTCGGCACCGACAACCGCGCTCGTCAAATCCATGAGAACCGCTTCCTCATAGATCTTTACGGCTTCGGGCGGGATTTGCCCGGGCGGCAAGACAGTTTGCGTGATGTCGTAGGGCCCCACGGTCATGCGGGAAGGAGCTCGGCCCGTACGATCCCTTCCGACCACAACGCTGACGGACGAAACGGTTTCGCCGGTCAAACGGCACGCGAGCGTCTCATCATCGGCAAGACGTCCGTCTTCGCCGTGGGCGTACGATTTTCTGGTTTCCGAGATCAAAATCACAGGATCCCGCGGTTCCCAGAAACGTGGCAGGCCCCTCCTGACCGGCACCTTGCGACGTCGTTTTTCTTCGGTCTCTTCTTTGACAGGGCGGGATTCACCCTGGGTGACGTCCGAGCTGATTTCGCTCAAGCCTCGGCTGGTCGCTTTGCCGAATCCCGGCGGTACGAACTTGCGGTAGACGGATTGCCCCGGGCCCTGTTGTTTGACGTTTTGATAACTTGCGCCGGTCTCGGGCACGCACTTGAGTTGATCAGATCCCACCGACTTGGTGGGGCCGCCAAGTCCGAAGGGATCTTTTTGCGATTGATCTCGTGGTAAGGCCACTTCGTCGATTCCGTCGAACAGCCGGCCTTTGATACCGGTGATCTTTCCCCGGTCAGTCGGAGATCCCTTGGGAAAAATGTCACCCTGCTCGATCATGTCGATGTAGAAAAGTATCCGCATGAAGAAGTGTCTCGAGAATTGGCAGGCCATCGGGATCTTGGATCTGCGCCAACGCGCCTTGATGAAACGCCGTGAGGATGCGTTCGAGGTTCGGAAAGTCGCGCCGTTTGGCAATCAGCGCGCCGATCGCTTCGGCGCCGGTGTTGCCCACGCTCACTTTGACGCTGCCGGGTTGAGGCGGACCCGCTTTTGCGGAGTCGAACGTACCGCCCGCTCCACCCCACGGTATGTCGTACGCGGCGGCGTGGCAGAGGAGTTGGCGCGGCCAGTACTGTTTGAATAGGTAACTTGGGCTCAGGAACACATCTGACTTAGACGCGATCGCCGCGATAGCCGATTGAGGACCCGGTGCCAAGAGTCCGGTGTTCGGATCGACCACTGAGAACTGTTCGGAACGATCGAACGGGTTCAGACCGATCGTGTCCTGATCCGCACGGGCTCGCTTCTCCAGTTCGGCCAGACGTGCGGCTTCTTCATCGTCCGTTCCCAAACTCCAACCCAGGAAGTCCAGCTTGTCCAACCACATCTGTTTGGTCGGTGGCTCGAACAACGGGTCATCTTCTTTTTTCGAATACCATCCTGTCACCACGTACGTGAGCGGTCCGGTCTCGACGTCATCGAGATTGTCGTAGAAACCGAGGACGTTTTTCACGTTGTCGTAGTACGCCGCAAATGCAGGGTCTCCTTTGCCGAGCACTGTCATCCATCGGTCGGATGTATTCGCCGAACGGTCTTCATTCCACACCGCAAGTTTCGTAACGCGTTTGGCAGGGTCAACCTCTTCGCTCTCGATGATCCATGCGCGTGCCCGTCGGCGGTCGGCACGCTTGCTCGATTCGATGCGCACAACCAACCAACGAGCATCCTCGTCAGGGCGCGCGACCTCTTCCGGCGGAGCCTCTTCGGCAACGTCGGAGATCTGTTCGCCCTTGGTCAATCCATCGGGCAAGGTCCAGTGGAGGTGGATTCCAGCCTCTCGACCCTTGAATTCGTCAAACGGACCGGGCTGTTTTTGCTCGCCGTCAGGTGTGGGATCATCCGGATCGTCATATCCGGGAATGGCGTGCGGATTGAGTTTTACATCTGCCCATGTTCGTTCGGCATCTTCTGGGTTTACCACAAGCGCGTTCAGGTGAATGGGCACCAGGAGCCGCGCGCCACGCCACAGGCCTGGATCAAGATTGGCGATGCCGTCAACAAGGAGATCCTGTGCGAGACCGATGTTCCGAGCGATTTGTTCGACGTTTGCGCGTGGGTCAGCCATCAATATCACCTCCGGACGGTGCAACTGCGGTTACACCCGGGAAGAGTTGCGTCACTTCCGCTGCGCTGATGTTGCCTACCGTCGCTTGTACTTTGAGTGTGGCCGTGTCGTAGATGGTTCCCAACGTGAAGGGACTGCCCGTATCGCCGGCCGCCTGACCGCCTTCGCCAAAGAAGCGTTGTCGGTAGGGGAACTGCAGCATCTGCACTGCCAGCTCCGCCGAATTCAGATCCGATTCTTCACCTTGGTCAACCGAACCCGGCAGAGCCTGCTCGATGGCTTCCTTGAGTGCGGCAACATGAATCACTTGGCCGTTTGCCGCACGCACGGGTACGTCAATCGAAAGCGGATCGAGACCATCGTCTATCTCATTGTCACCCAGTTCGTGACCGGCGAATTCGCCATGCATGTGTCTCATCTTGAGTTCAAATGGGCTTCCACTGTTCGAAAAGCTGAGACGGCCGAGGTCGTCGAACGCCAGGTTGATGCCGAATTGAATCCCTTCGCGGGGTTCCTCTATATCGACAGTGATTGGCACGCCGTCGAACATGCAGAGCAGGACGTCCGGTGCCAGGCGCTCCATGCGCAGCAGGGCAACCCGTGGCGGATTGTCCATTAGCTCTGGATTTTCAACCGTGTATGCTTTCACCTCCAGTCCGGGCCAGCCGGCGACAGCGAACGAACGAAGCAATAGCCCCGTCACGTTGACGGCCTTGCCCTTTCCGGGATCTTCAACTGAAGGGTGTAACCGCGCGCGGATCCTTCGCTCTTCACTGTCGAGTTTCTTCTTGAGTGTCTTGTGTACTGCGTGATGGTGCGCGTACTCGCGAGTCGTCGTCTTACCGACGCTCATCGCGCCGTCGACCAATCGGTTCGTCCAGTTGCGATCGATGTAGAAAAACCGGATCGATTCCTTGGGGAGCAACCGTTCGTCGGGTACGAGGTACGCAAACGGCACACCGTACAACAGTCGCACACGCGCAAGCCAGTCGGTCAGGTAGTCGGCGAACGACTCTTCCGGTTCGCCGTCTCCGAAGACGGCCTGGACGTACCGCTCCGACGCCGTGAATGCGGCTTGATTGCCGATGAATTCATCAGAGGAGTACCACGTTGCCATTATCGACCTCCGCCGAGTGTTGGGTCCAGCCCCAGTCGGCCGGCAGACCGATCTCGGTCGAGCCGGAGGTATCCCAACTCGGTGCTGGCTGTTTGTACCAGTTCGTCAAAGTTGGATTGCCCGATGACGGTATCTTGCAAACCGATTTGATCGAGCACAGCGCTGTTCCCCTGAATACCAGGACGAAGAATCCCTTCAACGAGCCCGGCGTCAAATCCATTTGCCCGAGACACAGCTCCGGGATCGAAGCCAGGCATCTTATCGACAAATGCTTCGAGGCCGGTCGGATCTGCCAACGGCCCAACGAGTTCATCGGTTTGGATACGCGGCCCTATGTCGTCGACCAAGCCGTTCACCAGCACGTGTGGATTGAGAATCGTAAGCGGATCAAAGGGACGATCCGGATCGATGGCCGGGACTATGTCTCCCAGCTTGGCCCGGAGCCTGTCGTCTTTCAGGAAGCGTGTCGTGCGTCGGTGGCCGTCGCGCCGCCAACGTAGCAACTCCACGGCAAGGCGCGAGTCCGCGAGTGCCATCAGACGGCCGATTTCGAATGCCGCGGCGTAACCGAGGTTTTCCATCCCGGTAAGTGTGTCGATCACCCGTGCTTGATCGGCCGTGTGATATGGCCCGTCGTCCTTTTCGTCGACATCCGCCGGTACCAGCGGTCCGCGATAAAACGCCGTAACGTTTTCCCCCGCCCGCGTAAGGTGCGGAAGTGCCACGTGGCCGGAGTCGAGTGCTACGCGATACTTGGTGGATGCTTTCTTGTCCGGATGCAGCGCGCTCTCCTGGGTCATACCGAGCGCGGCGACGCCGCCACGTTGCGGGAGAGACTTCATTGTCGACTCGAAGTCTCCGGCGCCCTCACATGTGAACGACCACCGCGCGAGTGTAATTAAACGACTCTTCGCTCAGCCGAAGATCAGGATGATACGCAACCAGATCTTCTCGGCGAAAGAGTTCCGAATCGCTAAGTTGAAATTCGCTGCTGATTGCGCTGGCTGCGGGCATCGCTGCTGCCGGAATATCTTCCTGGAATGCCAACACCGCCTCTTCTCGATTGATGCGACTTACGACGTCGGCGGGAGGCCCGTCCAACAGCACGACATCATCGAGTCCTCCCGACCGTGATGTCTCCGCGAGGTGTTGGCGGTTCCGCGTGTCGAGCCCGACCTGATATATCTCACCCAATACGGGAGCGTCGGCACGCACAGGAACTTCGGCCGCCGTTGGGAGATCGTCGAGATGCCCTTCCAACGAAACCAAGCACGCAATGTATTTCTTGCCCGCTACGGGAAGACGGTTACCAACCACGACAGAAAACCAGCCGTCCTTATCTTGTCCGAGCAACTCTTTGTCCTGTGTGTTCACCTGACGTGCGTGACAGAGGAGTGAGATCTCTTCTCTCGTGGGTGCAATCTCCTTGAACTTTGCAAGTGGAATCTGAATACCAAGACACGGCCTATCGAAATCCCCAGCCTTCAGCGCCGTCATCTTGCCCTCAATGCTCGGCACGTCGGCGGTGGAATCACCGCGCACAATGAACCCCACGTTGCATTCCGGCGGATCCAACAGTGTAACTTCGCTCTCCTCAACGAGCAGCAACGCCAACCACGGTTCCACGAATTCGGGATCGTTGAGTTTGGAGGGGTCGGCGATGCGCTCCCACGGTAACGTACGTCGTTGCAGCACGATCATCGGCAGACGCGACTCAAACGGCCCCTGACTATTCGGTGGTGGATACGCCGCATGAATCTCCGAAGAGTTGATCGTAAAACGCGGCCCCGCGATTTCAAACTCATGCCGTCGAGGTGCCGGAAGCTCGGCCGCGCTCGTGTCGATATCCAAGTCTTGGCCAACCTCGAGACTGTACCCCGTTCCCGCCGACAATGGCGTAGGGC
>JAZDDD010000610.1:0-4307 GCA_036679545.1 Gemmatimonadota bacterium
TGACGTACCTGCTCCTTCATTTGCGTCACCGTCTCCTGGACGTTACGCAGCCAACCTTCGGTGTCGCCCTGACTTTCGCGCATGCGAGTCATCTCGGCATGTGCGACCCGCATCTGATCCAGCGTGTCTTTGATTGCCTCGTGATTACGGCTGAGTGATCCCAAGTCCTGTATGGCCGCATCCACCGACGGTTTGGCGGCTTCGATCCGATCGACACCGGCCTTGGCCGCATCCATGGTACTGGATAGGGAATCGACGTCGCTGCGAATTGTGCGAACCCGATCTCCCTGCTCCTCGAGATCGGAGATCTGTCCGAGCAACGCGTTGACATGACCCGACAGATTGTCGGCCTTGGCGGTGAGTTCGGTCATGGCGAGACCGGTTTCTTCCAACGAACCGGCGCGCTCCTCACACGAGCGCAGTGACGCACGTAGGTCCTCAATGCGTTGGCTGACCGATTCGACACCGTGGCTCTCCAGCTCGAAACGCTCGATGCCTTTCTGCAGCTGCAACTGCAAGTCGGCGTACTGCTGTCTGGCGGTTTTTTCGCTCTCGTCGATGGCCTTTTGGCGTGTTGAGATCTCATCGGATCGTGCCAACACCCGATCGTGTAAACCACGGAGGTCGGAGATACCGGTGGTGAGTTCTTCCAGCGAGTTGGCCTGCTCCTGTTGTTGTCGAAGACCAAGCGTAACCTTTTGCGACAACTCGTCGAGATGGCCAGCTTCCCGCGACAACTTCTCGATCATGTCGCGCTGTTGTTCCAGGGTCGTGGCCTTTTGCATGACTTGGTCGGAAAGTGCCTTGAGTGTGCGCAACTGATGGTTGGTGTTGGTGATCTCCGACGCGACTGAAGCGATGCCTTCCATGGTCTGTTCCATAGCCACGACCCGGGTTTCGGCTTGTTCAATGTTCCGGGTTCCGGACTGACAGGCGTTCTCGAATGACTCGAGCCGCGAAGATGCCAGTTTGGTGGAGCGCATGACGTCGTCGTGCTGTTGCCGCACGCGGCCCAACGAGCTGGTAATCTCGTTCAATTGTCCGTTCAGATCCTCAGCATCACTGCGCAGGGCTTTGAAGGGGGCTTCGAGTTCTACGAATTGCGTAAGGTCGTCTTTGAGGCAGATGGCTGTTTCAACCGTATGATTGAGCGACTCCAGCTGCTGTTTGATGCGTTCAACGTCGTTGCCCGAATTGGTCAGCTGGGTCTCGAGCCGGCGTTGGGTTTTGTTGACTTCTTCCGCTGAGTTCTGTGCGGCTTGGAACTGGGGAACCAACGTCTCAACAGCCTTCATTTGCCGCTCGAGTGATGCCATCCGCTCGTCCAACGAGGACACAGTTTCCCGTGCCTCGGAGATGGGTTTGGTCAAACCCTCGAGTGTTTCGGCGGAGCCACTTGCCCGAGTCACGAGGTCCTCGAGTGAGTCTCGCTGCTCTTCAAGATGGGTTAGCAAGTTGCGGGCGTCAGCGCCGTCGTCTTCATCGACACCGTTTCGCCGCAGGGTTTTAAGGAATGACGCCATCACTGTTCTCCTAATTCGAGCTGGACCGACCAGCGGTATGTGGTTGAACGTCCCATTATCGGCAGATGGTGTTGTTTTCCCGACACAGCCGACCCAATGGCGTCAGGCGCCTGGATTGGTCAAACGGGTGACCGGCGGAGGCGCTCGCGGGAACTGTCGCACTGGGTGTAACTAGATTTAGCAAGGAACAGACCAAATTGATTTGATTCAAAACCGAGCGAATCTATTCGGCAGATAATCGGGGGGGTCGGGTGCCCCGGGCGGGCAACACCGGTGAACCGATTGTGGACTGGGCGTTTTTGTGTTGGCAGCGTGCTACGGGGGTGGCGTCAACGTGCCACACCCTCAGGAATCTCGTGCGATGGATGTTGGTCGCGATGGCGTCTCGGCCAAACTTGGGGCTGTTGGCGGCAACGGTCCGCGTGAAACGTTTTTGGCTATCGCCGAACGGCACGCGCCGGGTTAGGGGAGATTCGTGGCTGAACCACAAAGGTCCAGATGAGCCCGGCCACTATTAAACCCACGATGGCTGTCTGAAGGGCTAAGCTTTGGGTGGTGGGCCATCCGACCAGGGTCGTCGATAACAGATTGCTCTCCTGTAACTCGGCGACACCTTTGCCCGCAAATGAGAATGCCATATACATCAAGACGGCACTCGTTACGGCAAAGAAGGGTCGGATCGGAAGCCGTACACTGAATCGCGTGATCACCAGATAAACGACCACAAGGGAAACCGCCCCGACGAGGGCTCCCGCGCCGATTGCGCCAAGTCCCGAACTCTCCGCGGTGATGATCAACGCTTTATAAAACAGGATGGTTTCGAATCCCTCTCGATACACGGCGAGGAAGGATGCAGATGCCAATGCGAACAACGACCCCTGTTTAATGGCTCGTGTGCCCTGGTTGGCTAAGAAATTTTTCCACCGACGGACTTCGACTTTCGAAATGAGCCAATAGCTCACGAACAACAATACAGACGCCGCCACGAGCATCGTCGCTCCCTCGAGCAGCTCCTGTTGGGCGATTCCGATACGGAAGATGGTTTCAATCAAGATGGCGGTTACGACGCTCGCACCGAGCGCCGCTCCGACACCCCACCAAATAGCTCGTTTGGTTCTGGGTGCCCCTGCGTGCACCACTAAAGCGGCCAACGCGCCCACGATAAGGAGGGCTTCCACCCCCTCACGTAGGAGAAGCAAGAATGATTGCGCGAAAAATCCGGCATGAGACGTTCGTTGGGCCAACACCGCCTGGGATTGATCCAGAAGTCCATCGAGCGATTGATATGATGCCCCGAGTTGCGTCTCGGAAGACCCGTTTGTCACGTTGCTACGCAACGAACTGAACGCAAGTTCGATCTTGCTCACGAGTCTTCGGTCGCGGACACTTACTTCGGACTCCACCGCTTCGAATGCCGCATATGCGTCAATTACCTTGGCTAAGGCTTCTTCGGAGGCACCGTTTTGTGCTAGGCGCAAGCCCCGAATGACCTCCGTGCGGACGAGTGCGAAGGTCTCACCGACTCCAGTGTCGTGGGCCTCCGCAAACGGGTGCGTGCGAAGGTAGCCAACGATTCCGTACACATCGGCGCTGTCGAAACGCGTTTGGATCAGTTGGTCGGACTCGTGGACGTAGCGGGCGAGTTCTTCGTCGGTGAGGCGGGCAATTTGCTCGGGGTCAGTAAGATATAATGGTAGGTAAGCAGGGAAGGGCAACGCACGATTCCTGTCGGCACATCCCACACAGGCCCGTCCCAATGTTTCGGCGCCCGCGGTGACGGCGGAATCCGGGTAACGCAACGATGTTGCGTGCCACACGGCCGCCCATATTTCGCTTTCGGTGAGCGTACCCTCGAACGGTGGCATTGCGGTGCCGGAGACGCCAATCAGGGCTTTGCGATAAAAGTCGAGCGGTGATTGATTCGCGAGAGCCACGGCATCTGTGAAATCTGACGGCGGTGGATTGAGGCCTGCGGAACCCAAGCCATCCCCTCTGCCCGTTTCGCCGTGGCAGTTTGCACAGGCCACCGCGTATACTCGTGCGCCCGTGTCCGCGTCGGGTCTCATGGCCGGAATACTCTCGTTCAAACCGGAAATCGACGCACTTAGAACGACGTCTAACGACTCCGCGAGCAGCCGCAAATGATCTGGATCCCCTAAAACTCCAACCAGCGACACCATCGACCTAACGATGGTTACGGCATCTTCCCTGAGCTGCCCAGACAGCCCCTCGGCTGATCTGAGTGCTTCTCCCAGGAACAATCGTGTTTCTTCCACCTCCTCCTCGGCAACGATGACCCCATTGCTCACACCCTCCCCATATTCCTTCGCGGCGAGAGAGGAGGTGGCCAAGACACGGCGCCCGGCGCGCTGTTGGTTGGATTGTTGAGCATCGATCGTGTGCCACAGTCCGGAGCTCAGGCCGAGCAATAGAAGGCCCCCAAACGCGCGGAGACATGTCCGGACGGCCACTCGCTGACGGCGTGCGAGGCTGATGGTGTTTTTGTAATTGAAAATGATTATCATTTGCAAGTGGTGAACACAAGACAATGTAACGCTGCCAGCTGCCAGCTGCCAGCCGTCAGCTTGCCAGCTATCTGCTACCTGCCATCTATCTGCTACCTATTGATGGGTTCTGGTATGGATACCGGGTGTAACAAGCAACAGGGTTGGTTAGCGGGTAGCGGGTAGCGGGCAGCGGGTAGCGGGTAGCTGTCAGCTGGCGGCTGGCAGCCGGTAGCTCACTAAAACACCAACAGCGCCGGATCGAGACCGACTTGAGTCA
>JAZDDD010000611.1:0-3340 GCA_036679545.1 Gemmatimonadota bacterium
CCAAGATCTATGGAAAGTGCGTTGATATTAGGCGTCGCAGTAAGCCGCTCCAGCAACGGACTGCCGGCAGATGCCACGCAAAAAACGGCGTGGCCGCGGCTGGCCATCGCTTCGGCGACGGTGTGGACATAGCGTTCGGCGCCACCCCACACATGGGAGTTACACAGCAATAGTATTTTCATGACCGTTTGTTTTACGTAACCAAACCACTCGCGCAGCAGTGAGCGCGACGATGAGCGCAAACACCTCCTCTACACCGCGAATAAACAAACTCGCCGTGAGTGATGTGGCGAGCATGCCGGTGAAGGCCGCCACCAACGAGGCAAGTACGGGATCGGCTCTGCGACGGTACATCCGCAGTGCGGCAAAATAGTAAAAGGCGACGAGGATGACAAAACAGACGAGGGCCAGGATGCCCAACTCGAGCCAAATCTCCACGACGAAGTTGTGCGGCATCTCGATGTCGTCCACCAGACCCGCGAGCGCAATATCTGGTCGCAACGACGCGAAAGAACCGGAACCGTAGCCTAGTATGGGCCGGGCGCGAATGGCGGCGACGCTCGACAAGAGCGTCAGTGCGCGCTGTTGGGATGACCAATCGCCAAAGTCCGTGAGGCCAGAAATTATCGAGGATGGCATTACCGCCAAGCCGAATGGTATCAGTGGCAAAAAGATAGCCCTGCGATGGCCCCACGTGAAAGCGTGGCCAACAATGCGACTGAAGTTACCAACAACGGTATGACAAACACCCTTTTGTAGGTGGTGAGGCCGAAGAAAAGCGGCACCATCCCCGCCAAATACAATCCATACGAATTGGGTTGTCCATACGTGGAATGCGCTCGCATGATACCGGATCGAACGAAAGACTCTGGACCAACTCCGAAAGCGGTTTGTATAAACGCCGGTATAACGGAAATGACAGCTGCAATCGCGAGTAGTTCGAGGGTTTTCTCAACACTGCGCGGATAAGCAATCAACAGTTTCGTTGCGGTGAAGATCACAAAACTCACCAACATGATCTGAATGGTCCCTGCGAGGGCGGCGGTCGGAAAATCTGTACCAATGATTGACGGAATTGTCGCGGTAGCAAACACAAAACCTGACCAGGCCCAGAAGCGCCCTTCCGTTTGTTGCGGCAAAGAGCGTAACGCCAACCGAATCAGCACCGACGTGATCATGAACAGGCCGACCAGTTGAGGTAGCGAAAGATGCACGGGATCGTTCAGTACCGTGATGTTGAATGCTACGGAGAGAGCCAACAGGTAAACGCCGTATCGTGCGTGGCGCGTAAGCAATAAAGGCGCCCAACCCACGAGGGCAATCGATGCGAATCCGACGTTTTGGCTTATGAGCATCCCCACTACCGCAGCGAGAAGTATAGCGAACAGCGGAAGTGAGGTGCGGGTGTTCTTTCTTACCGCCGGCACCGGGCCACCAGATGAATAGTCTGTTGTATCCACCATTCGGTGACCTAAACGACCACACTACCATCATTGGCCTGCATGGTCGTATACCTCTGAGCCTCTACGCATTCGCCAAGTCGTCACACCGAGTCCGAACAACCCGTAAACAATGGGGCTCGCTGCGCTAGCCAGGGCGAGGCCGAACAAGCCGAACGACGGGACGAGGACAACTGCCAATCCAACATTCGCCGCAAAGCTAATAGCCCCAGCGATGATGATCGACCATCGCGAAGAGGTTGCCATGAAATATTGGGTAACGATATGGCTCAACACGAGTGCCCATGCGCCGATACCCAATCCCATAACCGCGGTACTCGTAGCTGCCGTGGACGATGCATCAAATGCACCCCGCTCGAGTAGCAGGGAAGTCAGTGGTCGAGCGAACGTCACGACAAGCAGCGTCCAGGCAACTGCCGCAACCATGATTGCCATCAATTTCCGACGTAGCCCGCGGTGTATCCCGCCGTGGGGTGTACGGCTGAGCTTTGTCAACAGCACTGCGCCGGCCGGCACGGCGAGTAGCAAAAGCGGGAGATCCGTAATGGTCCTTGCATAGTCTAATGCGGATATCGAACCTGTTGGAAGCCGGCTACCAAAATACCGTTCCACTATAATGTTACTGCGAACGAGCATGAGGCCAATAGCGAGGGGGAACCATGTTGTGGCAATGGAACGCAACGTGTGCATCGCGGTGCGTGCACCAACCGCAAGACTTCCAACGAGTTCACCCGGAGAAAGCAACGCCAAGAGAAGTGCGTAGTAAGCGACGAAAGTGGCAGGGATGATTATCGGTTTGCCAGTGGCGGACGCCGCAATTATTCCAATAATCAAGAATGCGTTTTGACCCGCCGGTCTCAGGCCGAGCGGTGAGAAATTACTCGCGGCTTGTCTAACCATGATGGCTACTGCCGTAAGCGAATACAGAGGAATGCCAAGACCAAACACTCTCAAGAAGGATACGGCGCGTGCGCGCTGTTCTAGACCTAGATCCGGTGCCAGTAGATCTAAGAGCATGCCGGGTGCCAATAGAAACAGCAAACCCAACGGTATCATCGTGCAGATTGCACCGAGCGTAATCCCGGCTTTTACGTTGGTTGCTTGGCGAACGTGCGCGTTGTTTTGGTCGTCGAGTCTCCCCAGCCTCGGCACCAGCGTGCCACTCATCGCCTCGCCAAAAAACAGATGGGATGAGAACGTCGTGTACGTGAGACCAATACGGAATGCATCAACCATTGCTGAGGTGCCAAATGCCCACGCCAGGATTAATTCACGAACCAAGCCGAGCACTTTGCTGGCTGCGGCCAAGCTGGCTAGTCCCATCGCTGCCATGGTACCGGGACCCACCTGAGCCCGCATGTCTTCGACCGACCTCGAGATCCGGACCACGGTGTCAGACGCGCGACCGGGACTCTGCAATGAACTCATCTTTGTAGCCATCAATGGCATGCATGACGTAGCCGAGATCGTCGAGAACCTCGCGACACTCCGATTCGCACTCATCGCCGTGTGTCGCGAGGAAAATAGTCGGCTGCCAATCCTTCAATGTCTCGGTTGCCCCTTGTAGTACGTGGGACTCTGCGCCCTCAACATCAATTTTTAGGTGATCAGGCGGGGGACAGTCATTGTTTGCCACAAGGCCGTCAATCGTGACCGCGCGAACGGTGTGGGTCCCATGCTGACTCACGTGGCTCGTCACACGATCGGGTGTTCCCATGAATTGCAGATAGCCCGTTGTACTCCAGGCAGCAACTTCCTCCACGACCACATTGTTCATGTGGTTGATCTCCAGGTGCTTTTGGAGCCAGCGAGTGTTTTCCGGCAAGGGTTCCAGCGCCACGACGTGTCCGCACGGTCCAACGAAATGAGCTGCCATAAGG
>JAZDDD010000612.1:0-2006 GCA_036679545.1 Gemmatimonadota bacterium
TTGAGTGTTGCGCGTTGATGCTGAGTGTTGAGTGTTGAGTGTTGAGTCTTGCGCTGTACCGCCCTCTGTGGCAAAAATCAGATCTACCCCGCATCTAGGTGGCTAAAACGAGCTTTGTCTGTCATGTTTTCGCGGTCGTCGAACCATGACTTTTTCTTCCGGACTTACAGCATGAAAATTCGCGCCTCGTCAGCCATTGCCGCTTTTCTTTTTTTCGTCGGATGCGGCTCTGAACCTGAACCAATCGATTTGGTCGAGGCAACAATCGCTGACATTCAAAGTGCAATCGTCGAAGGCCGTACGACCTGCCGGATCGTTGTTCAATCGTACATCGACCGCATAGACGCCTACGATGAGACGACGGGGTTAAACGCGATCACGGTGGTCAATCCGAATGCACTGACCCGGGCGGACGAAATCGACGCGGCGATCGCGAGTGATGAAACGCTCGGTCCGCTGTTTTGCGCTCCGATGCTCATAAAGGACAACTACGACACGCATGATTTACCCACGACGGGTGGCTCGATCGCATTGCGAAACAGCCTTCCACCGGATGATGCATTCATGGTGCGCAAGCTTCGCGAAGCGGACGCTATCGTATTGGCAAAAACGAACATGGCCGAGTGGGCGTTTAGCCCGCGACAGACGGTAAGTTCGTCATTCGGTGTGACAGCGAACGCGTATGCATTGAACCGCGTGCCCGCCGGATCGAGTGGCGGCACGGCATCTGGCACCGCGGCTAACCTTGGCGTGGCGGGCATGGGCACGGATACCGGCAACTCGATTCGTGGACCTTCATCTCACCTGGCGCTGTTTGGCATCCGATCAACGATTGGACTCACGAGTCGCGACGGTGTCATTCCACTTGCGTTTGACCGCGACATCGCCGGACCGATGACACGCACGGTGGAAGACGGCGCCCGCATCTTCAACGTCGTCGCCGGATTTGACGAAGCGGATCCCTATACGCAAGCGGGACGTAACCGCAAGGAATCCGACTACACTTCGTTCCTCGATGCAAACGGCTTGAACGGCGCACGAATCGGCGTCTTACGCGCCTTGGTGGATACCGACGATGCGGACTCGAATGTCATTCAGGTCTTTGAGTCCGCCATTGAGGATATGCGGCGTTTAGGGGCGGAGATCGTGGATCCGTTTGTGGTGGAAACGTTCGAGGAGCACCTGACCGCACCCAACGGCTGCTCGAGATTCCGATATGACATGCACGTCTATTTGTCGTCACTCGGCGACAACGCACCGATAAGCGACGTGCTCGAGGTATTGGACAGCGGACAATATTCAGACTACATCGAGGACCGTTTGAGATCGTGGGGGCAGGGAGAAATTGATGTCCCGCCAGAAGAAAACGAACCCGTACGTTGTGCACCGTACGAAGAGCACCTGGGACGACAGGCCTACAAGAATGACGTCGTGGCGGCAATGGACGCCGCCAATGTCGATGCAATTGTCTATCCCACGTGGACCAACCCGCCCGCCCCACTCACCCAAGCCCAAGAAGAGTACCGCGGTGACAACAGCCAACGGGTTGCGCCCGCCACAGGACTGCCCGCTGTCACCGTGCCAATGGGATATACCTACGGCCAATTACCGGCGGGACTACAAATTCTGGGCAGACCGTACGATGAAGGAAATCTTTTTAAGTTTGCCTACGCATACGAACAAGGCACACATCACCGACGCCCACCACCCCGTTTTGCCGAACTGCGCAATGTTGAGCCGGGTACACCGTAACCCGGCCAACATCACAGAAAGGCGGCTGCATCAATAACGGGACGATCGAAGCCAAATGTCGCTGCGTTCCCAGCGTTTTTTGAACTCGGCGTACACCCTGTCCGCATCTTCTTTCTTCCCCATGCCGTGCAACGCTTGTTGAAGACCAAACAACGCCCACACAGTATGTGGGTTGTCCTCCAACGCTTCGCGATACACACGCTCCGCTTCTTCATATCTGCCGTCCTCGACCATTACGGCGCCAAGAACATGAC
>JAZDDD010000613.1:0-2498 GCA_036679545.1 Gemmatimonadota bacterium
GAATCTTCCGTTACATCCACCGTGATCGATGTTGCGGCACGTCATGTCCCCGCTCGCCTAACAAAGGTGGGACGCGGGGCGGCCGCCGATCACCACTCGGGCGACACGTGGGTGTTTGAAGGCGTAGACGGTCGTGACTACGCCTACATCGGAACATTCCTGCATGATTGGATGAAAATCTGGGACGTGACCAATCCAAACACACCCGTCATCACCGATTCAATTCAGTTGGACGCACGCCGCATCAATGACGTCAAAATTCACCCCAATAATCGCATCGGGATCGTTACCCGCGAGGGTGCATCTAATCGCCGCAACGGCATTGTCCTGTTAGACCTGAGTAACCCAGCGCACCCACAAATTCTGTCAGAGTACATGGACACCGTCACGGGTGGCGTACACAACGTGTGGGTCCTCGGCGATGAAGACCTGATCTACGCAGCACACAATGGCACCTCAGAGATCCATATCATCGACATCTCCGACCCCAGCGCACCTTTTGAGGCTAACCGATGGGGATTGGACAAACCGGACAAGAGTCTTCACGACGTCATCGTGCAAGATGGTTACGCGTATCTATCCTACTGGGATGACGGGATCATCATGCTCGACGCCGGCGCCGGGACACACGGTGGCACGGGTGCCGCACCGGTTTTCGTCAGCCAGTTCAAATACCCCATTGGCAATACACACACGGCGTGGCGAGCGGGTCGATATCTGTTCATCGGGGATGAGATATTCCCGCCAGGTTGGGACGCAGACGCACCGATCGAAACTCGAGGTTACATCCACGTCGTAGACTATCAGGACCCTGAGCACCCCGTCGAAGTCGCCCGTTACGAAGTACCGGAAGCCGGTGCACACAACGTCTGGGTTGAGGGCGATCGGCTCTATGTGGGGTACTACCAGGGCGGACTACGTGTCGTGGACATCTCAGGTGAGTTGCGGGGAGATCTTTACCGCCAGGGTAGGGAACTTGCAGTGTTAAAAACGTCAGACGCGCACAGTACAACACCCAACTGGCCCATGACGTGGGGGGCTCAGGTGTTCAAGGGATTGATTTACACATCGGACTTGAACTCAGGGCTGTGGATCGCCAGGCTGGATGAAGAGGTAGTAATCCCATAGGCCATGCGCACAATATCGGGTAATTTTCGGGTGAGTGGGGAACGCTCGAATTCCAATAGGGGTTTAGATAGGAGAGGTGACACCACGCACATGAATGACTTGCCCGAAGATTTCTTCCCGGACCACTCGCCGGACGCCAACGACGGAGACGCCACCCCCGTGGCCCTCGTATCGACGTTGGAACCGATGGATATTCGCGTGGGCGAAGTCCAGGACGAGAGCATTCCGGATGGCATGGTGTGCATGGGTTCTTTCCTGAACGACCGCCTCATTGCACGTAGTGCGGTTCCACCGGAGATGATCACAGACATTGCGGACCGCGATGTATTCTCCGAACCCGTCAGGATCGCACTTGCCGCGGTAGAACAGGACCCCGGCTTACAATGCAGGTTGTTTGCACTTTTGCCCGCTGCCGCATTCGCTGAGGAACCCGAGGTCGAAGAACCGTGGGCGGTAAGCGTGCCCAAGTTTGAGGACGCTTCGAAATCGGAGGAGATGGAGAACGCAGTCGTTCCACTTCTCCTTGGTCACATCGTACGGTTTCGGAGAGATCGTAAACATCCGGAAGACCTGGCGGCAGAGGCGGCGGATGTCTTGCGCACAATACTGGTGAAAGACAAACCGATGGGAGCGGTTGTCGATAAAATTCTGGAGGACCTACTCGACTCCTAAGAGATCGAGCAACCGCAGTCAGTTTTCTACGGCCTCACTTCGAGGTGAAATCCAGTTCTAAACCCGTTTAAGTCAATGTCTGCCGCGTTTCGCCGAACGTAGCCGGTCAAAAGACTGCCATCGAACACAAGCGCTAACGTTTGGCTAAATTGTTGCCTCACCTTTGCGCCGTACCGAATTGCCTGCCCGGCTTTCGACAGAGACGTGTTCGTTATGTCAGTGGCCTGACTTGAAATACGAATCTCCGCGTTGGGGGTGATGGTAGTCGATGTTCCCACTGGGACGTCGATCCGAAAACCCGTAGCGAACAGATTCCCACGCGGCAAGATTGCGGCACCCGTGGGGGTGGGCTCAATTTGTGGATCACTGCGAAAAACATCGAACCCGTACACGGTGAGATTCGCGTTGCCCAACCCCTGGTTCACAGCGACGTAACCAATTATACGGTTGCCGACACCGTTTCTGGTAACATCGTTGAGTTGATCGCGTTCGCGTTTAGCGAAAATGCCCGCAACACGCACATACGTTCTACGAGCGAGCGGGCCTTCCACACCGGTGCGAATGCGAAATTCCGCACCCGGGCGCAAACGTGTTGGCATGGCGGCGTTCTCTATGGGCGCATATTCCATGGGCCTGTTGAAGGTGGCGCCAAATCCAAAAGCCCACTGCCCAATCGGGACGGCCGCAACGAAGCCACC
>JAZDDD010000614.1:0-2322 GCA_036679545.1 Gemmatimonadota bacterium
TCGACGATGCGGCCTCAGATTTGGGTTTTGCGGGTTAATTGAGATTGATTTGTATTCGGGGTGGGTGCGGGATGGCGTGATCCCCTGCGGCGCGCTGGCGCGAGCGGGGGGCGTCTAGGAGTTGACGGCTCATAGTTGCTTGCTCGCTAACGCGCGCCTCTGGGGACCACGCCAACCCGCACGGTCCCCTATCGAATCAAGTCCGTTAGCTCGCAACGCCTGGGGGAGAGGCCGCACCGACAACCTGTCGCGAGCTTTTGGGGGTCACCCTGCACATCCCTAATCGAATCAAGTCCTTATAAGTAGCTCGCAATACCTGGGGAGAGGCCCCACGACGAGTCTGTCGCGAGCTTGGTGTGCTCGTGGTCAGGGATTTGGTTTAGTCGGGGTACCCAAGCGCCTGCGGATGACTCCCGGAGCGCGCGTTAGCGAGCCAGGAAACGGAGCTGTCAACTCCTGTACAATCCCGCTCGCGCCAGCGCGCGAAGGGAGTCATCCGCAGGCGCAACGAGTCAACCGTACCCCCACAAATCAATCAACGAGCATCCAATCTTTCCACGCATCCTCCGCCACGCCAACAGTCAACCGGCTCCCAAAACGCACCAACGGCTGCTCCAGCAGCAACGGTTCTTCGGCAAGCTTCTCCAGCCAACGGTCGTCGGAGTAACGCGCGTGATGTAAACCAAGATCGGCAAAACGTGCGGACGTGCGATCCATCACGGCGTCCACTCCGAATTTTTGCACGAAACGACGCAGTTCGCCAGGCGAGGGACTGCGAACTTTGAAGTCTACAAAATGTGTTTGGATGCGACGTTCGGAAAAGAAACGCAACGCCTTGCGGGTGTTAGAATTCTTCTTCACACCAAAGATCTGAACTTCCATTTACATCCGGCCAACACCAGCGTACTTCACACCGGAGAGCGACGCCATGTCGTGGTCCCACGTGGTCAGATCCTCGGCGCTCAACTGATTCAGATGTGTGTGTCCGCATGCACGTGCCAAAACCGACATGAGACCGACGGCGGCCCCAAAGAAACGCGCAAGTCGTTCAGAAGCAGCTACGACAGGAAGTCGCGCACGCAGGTGTTGTTTTTGTGTTGCAATGCCAACGGGACAGTTGTT
The DNA here is from genome assembly GCA_036679545.1 of Gemmatimonadota bacterium. Lineage (GTDB taxonomy): Bacteria > Gemmatimonadota > Gemmatimonadetes > Gemmatimonadales > GWC2-71-9 > JAZDDC01. Next base: position 1,123 of record JAZDDD010000614.1, read on the forward strand.
TGTATGACACGCACGCATGGCAAGACAACCTATGGCTTGCAATGCTGAATTGGAGACCGCAACACCGTCGGCGCCCAGGGCCATGGCCTTGGCAAAGTCGGCTGGTGTCCGGAGACCACCGGTGATGATAAGGGTAATGTCCTTGCGCGCGCTGAGGTCCAGGTGACGTCTTGCTCTGGCCAGAGCGGGTATCGTGGGGACCGAAATATTTTCTTTGAAAATGTTAGGCGCGGCGCCGGTTCCGCCACCACGACCGTCGAGTATGATGTAGTCCACACCAATCTCGAGCGCGGCATCGATATCCTTTTCTATATGTTGCGCGGAGAGTTTATATCCAACGGGGATGCCACCGGTCCGCTCACGGACTTCCGTTGCAAAATCGCGAAACTGGTCAAGTGACTCCCAGTCCGGAAACCGCGGTGGAGAAACGGCGGGTTCTCCTTCTTTCAGGCCCCGCACCTCGGCAATCTTGCCTTTGACTTTGTCACCCGGTAGATGACCCCCGGTCCCGGTTTTGGCTCCCTGGCCACCCTTAAAATGGAAAGCTTGGGTTTTCAGAACTTTGTCCCACGAAAAACCAAAGCGCGCCGACGCCAGTTCGTAGAAGTAACGACTGTTGGCCTCCTGTTCCTCGGGGAGCATACCACCCTCACCGGAACAAATACCGGTCCCTGCTTTTTCGGCGCCCATGGACAAGGCGATCTTGGCCTCCTCCGATAGCGCACCGAAACTCATGTCCGATACGAACAGTGGGATTTCCAACCGAAGTGGTTTTTTTGCGTTCGGACCAATAACCAGTTCGGTGCCAACGTCGGCGTCGTCCAGCTGAGGCAATGTTGCGAGCTGGGCGGTCAGTATTTGCAGTTGGTCCCAACGAGGCAAATCGGGCGCCGGAATGCCCATCGCCGAGACGGGTCCGTGCGGGCCATGGGAAAGCCCCTGGGTGGCAAGGGAATGGATGAAACCAGTGTGCGGTTCTTCCGGGGTTCCGTGTACATCTTGGAACGCCCCCTGATAGGCGTCTCGATCATACGGCTGCGGGTTTTCAAGCGCCCATTGGCGAACTTCGTCCGCATCGACCCAGATACCACCGTCTTCCACCCAACTCTTGAACTTGCGAAGGCGTTCGCTGTTGTTGTACGCGCTGACACCCGTGTCTAAACGGTAGTCCCAGTTGTGTACACCACATATCAAATTGTC
>JAZDDD010000615.1:0-2145 GCA_036679545.1 Gemmatimonadota bacterium
TCCGGGTCGGCGCGAAGCCACAGGTCGCGGTTGTCTGATTTCGACCCGCGAGGCGCTCCGTCACCGAGGCTTGCCACGACGTGGCTCGAAGGTGGCGGTGCAGGGATTTGGTAACGTTGGTTCGGTGGCGGCCAAGCTTTTGGAGCAAGACGGACTCACCGTGGTCGCCGTTTCCGATGCGTCAGGCGGCGTGTTCAACGCCAACGGCATCTACATTGAGGATGCAATTCAGTGGACGCAAGAGCATCGATATTTGTCGGGGTACCCCGGCGGAGATGCCCTCACCAACGACGAACTGCTTGAGTTGGAAGTAGATGTCCTGCTGCCGGCTGCCGTCGAAAACGCCATCACTTCGAAGAACGCCCATAAAATCAAAGCAAAGATCATCTGTGAGGGCGCCAATGGCCCGACATCGGCCAACGCGGACCGTATCCTCGATGAAAACGACGTGTTTGTGGTACCGGATATCCTGGCCAATGCGGGTGGCGTAACGGTCAGCTATTTCGAGTGGGTCCAAAATCGTAGTGGTTGGTATTGGGATGAGCAAACGGTTGTGGAGCGTTTGCACGCCAACATCGAACGTGCCTTCGCCGATGTTGTCGCGGTCGCCGAACGTCACTCGGTCAATATGCGAACGGCGGCCTACATGCTCGCTATCGAACGGGTCGCGGCCGTCCATCGAATACGTGGGATGTATGCGTAATGATCTTTCACGTGGTAGTGGTGGGTCGGCTTCGTAACGCCGATCTGCGGTCCGCGTGTGACGACTACGAAAAACGCATCCGGCGCTACGCCAAACTCCAAATTCATGAAGTGACAGATGTGTCCGGCACGACGCGGGACAGGCGTCTTACGCTGGACGGCGAGCGAGATAAACTTATCAGTGTGCTCAAATCAAAACCGGTGCGTGTGTTGCTCACGCGAACGGGACGGAGCATATCGAGCAAGGAATTTTCAGGGCTTGTGAGTACTTGGCAGGAAAACGCACGAGACACGGCGTTCGTGATCGGTGGAGCGTACGGTGTGCACAGCGCGGTCAGCGAAATGTGTACAGACTTGATACGATTGTCCCACATGACATTGCCGCACGAGATGGCACGGTTGCTTTTGTTCGAACAAATTTATCGCGGGTTTACCATTCTGAAGGGTGAGCCCTACCACAAGGGTGATTGATGTGACGGAGTGGTTTGCCGATTGGTTTGGTGATGCCTACTTGGAGTTATATCCTCACCGTGACGTTGAGGATGCCAGGCGGGTCTTAACATTGATTTCCGCAACGGTGCACTTACCCGGAGCCCGCGTGCTGGATCTCGCGTGCGGGCAGGGCAGGCACGCCATCCAGATAGATGAGCTGGGAGCCAACGTCACCGGTGTGGATTTGTCGGCCGTGCTTTTGAAGAAAGCGCGATATGGCACCCCACCCATACGAGATCTCGTTCGCGCCGACATGCGAACTTTGCCGTTTCGCCGCCAGGCCTTTGACGTCATCGTGAATCTATTCACGAGTTTTGGCTATTTTCAGAACGACGATGAGCACCGTCAGGTTGTGAAGCGTGCCGCGGAACTTCTCGTAGATGGTGGTTGGTTCGTGATGGATTTTCTGAATGCCGATCAAGTGCGGGCCGGGTTGGTGGCAAGTGAAAAAATGAATGTGAACGGTAAAGTTGTCGACATTCAGAGACGGTTAATCGACAATGGCGCGTATGTTCAGAAGGACATGCGGATGTTGGAAGACGGTGTCGAACATGTCGAGCGTGTCCGTCTGTTCTCCGCGCAAGAGTTGACGGACATGATGCATGCTGCGGGATTAAAGGTCGTAAAGCGTTTTGGTGATTACAACGGCGGACCGTTAGTTCGTAAATCCCCACGCGCCATTCTTTTTGCGAGGAAATCGTGAGCTGGAGAATCGAATCCACTCCGTTGCGTGGTCACGCATCGTTGAATGGTGTCCGAGACCGGGGTGTTCGCCTGGCAAACGGTCTGGAACCTGCTTTTTTGGCATTTGGTCAGGCACGAACCAACTTGGACAAGCTGTTGTCGGGAAACGCACTCTGCGTGACCACCGGCCAACAACCGGGTCTTCTTTCCGGACCTGTCATGACCATCCACAAGGCGCTGGCAACCGCAGCTTTAGCGGAACGATGT
>JAZDDD010000616.1:0-7354 GCA_036679545.1 Gemmatimonadota bacterium
TCAAATCGATGACCCGATTGGTATAGTCCTTCTGTCTTCGGACCACTCGATCACATTCCAAAAACATCTGTTCATTGGGGTGGAGCGCGCCAAGGTCTCCGAATACCGGACGGAACTTGATTTTGTCGGCGGGATGGCCGTTAGCCGATTCCAGTTGAACCAAAGGCGGGCTTTTGCCACCCTTGGGCTTCTTTCCAACGATGCCGGTGATCTCGTCACCGGTGCGTAAACCGTACTTACGTACGAGTTTAGGCCCTACATAAACATCCCGACGGCCGGGCGTGTAACCGACCTCTTGGCGGCGAATGAACGCGGCTCCATTGCCGAGCACTTCGAGAACACCGAGCAACTCGGGGTCGCCAGTGATCTCTTCCGGGCTGGGGTCGCGAGCGTTATCGCGAGAGTTGTGGTCGCGCTGATTGTTATCGCGACGCCTTTTGTCACGGGGCCGCCGAGACCTAGAATCGCGAGGTTTGTGTTCGCGAGGCTTTTTTTCGTCAGTCATGCTGCGTGATTCCTCTAGCTCTTCCCCCATGAATGGTCCGGCAGACATCAACGGCTTGACTCATAGACGGATTGTGGCGCAACCCGCAACGGGGGCTGGTCAGCGCCATAACGACTTGTATCGGATCTCTAAGAGGCCAAGCTCTCCGGAAAACAGATGCGGAGGCCTATATACGCGACGGGTCCGGGGGCCCGTAGAGCGCCCAGCCAACATACAAACACCCGTCAGGAAACAATCTCAAGATTCATACCCCGCGAACCGACCGCGAGTCCCACGTTAGACCCGGGAAAGGTAGCTCCTCAGATATTCGGGTGGTGACTGGCGTATCCTAAAGCCCACGGCCACCAAGTGGCCTGGTTTTGCCGTAGCAACGCCGGAAGCACCTTCCCATCCGGCAGACATAGTGGAGACCAGCGAACTAAGCTATGGCGATCGTAGCACCCTCAGAACTCCCGTCAGGCCCCCGTGGCGCGAATGACGTCCACGCTACCGCACGGCCCGAATGCCCCGAACGAGAGAAGTTGCCAAGATATTCGGTTCAAACAAACGCGCAAGGTGGAAATGGACCGGTCGGGGCAGCGAGGGGAGTGTCATCACGTCAATTGACGGAGGCCAGGGGACCACCGTGTCGTCCCCCCGGCACTCAAAAAGACCTTAGTCATCCGTTCCCGTGGACTGAAACTGTGCTTCCTCCGTCGACCCGGTCATGGCGAGTGTGGACGATTCGCCACCAGACACGATCTGAGTAATCTCGTCGAAGTATCCGGCTCCGACGAACTCTTGGTGTTTCACCGCCTCGTACCCAACCGCCTGATCCGCAAACTCCCTTTCCTGCAACGCCGAGTAGGCCGCCATACCACCCTGGGCGTATTCTCGTGCGAGTGAAAATGTTGCGTGATTGAGCGCGTGAAAACCGGACAGCGTAACGAACTGATACCTGTATCCCAGCGCCCCTAAATCGCGCTGGAACGACTTCAGGTCTTCCTGACTTAAGTGCCGCTTCCAGTTAAAAGACGGGGAGCAATTGTACGACAACCACTTCCCTGGGAATTTGGCTTTGATTTCTTCGGAGAAACGTTGCGCCTCGGCGATATCGGGTGTTGACGTCTCAAACCAAATCAAGTCCGCGTAAGGCGCGTAAGCCAACCCCCGCGCAATCGCCGCTTCGATGCCGTCACGGACATGCCAGAACCCCTCCGGGCTTCGCTCACCCGTTATGAACTCACGGTCCAATGGATCACTGTCGTCCGACAATAACTTCGCACTCAGCGCATCTGTTCGCGCAATCAATATTGTCTCGACTCCGCAAACGTCGGCCGCCAACCGTGCCGACACGAGTTTACGAATCGCCTCACGGCTGGAGACAAGCACCTTGCCACCCAGATGACCGCACTTTTTGAGAGACGCGAGTTGGTCTTCGAAGTGTACACCGGCCGCGCCACGCTCGATCATGTGTTTCATGATTTCATACGCGTTGAGCACACCACCAAAACCCGCTTCGGCATCAGCGACGATCGGAACGATCCAATCCACGTCGTGATCTTCACGAAGATGGTGAATCTGATCGGCACGCATGAGCGCCCGGTTGAGACGACCCACAAGGTTTGGAACGCTATCGGCCGGATACAGACTCAAATCGGGATAAATTTCTCCTGCGGTATTTGCATCACCCGCCACCTGCCAGCCACTTACGTAGACCGACTTGAGTCCCGCTTTCACTTCCTGAACGGCCTGATTGCCAGTGACCGCGCTCAACGCCGCAACGTAGTCCTCGTCTTGCATGAGCTGCCATAACTTGTCGGCACCGTGCCGAGCCAACGAATAATCCAACTGGAAAGAACCCGAGAGGCGCCACACGTCCTCTGCGGAGTATGGCCGCTCAATGCCATTCCATCGAGCACCCTCCCACCGATTGGCAAGCTGTTTCAAGAAGATTTTTTTATCCATGGGTATTTGCCGTTTATGTGATTTTTCAATCGATGAATTGTTGTGCCGTGACCGTAAGCCAGTCATCAAGGACCGGGGCCGTCACCATCTGTTCAAAAAGCCGCGCTGCTTGCTCAATGCAATCCGTGCCGAGAGCACCACCAACGCCGTTTCGTATCAACTGCTCAGTCTCGTCGCCGAGGATTTGACGCACACGATCCGCTGTGACGGAAACACCATCTTCCGTACAAACGGCATAGTAAATCCACTGCCACACCTGTGAACGTGAAATTTCGGCAGTAGCGGCATCTTCCATTAGGTGACTGATGGGCACACAGCCGTTCCCGGACAGCCAAGCCGCTAAGTAGTGGACACTTACGCGAATATTTCGCCGCAGGCCAGCCTCGGTCATTTGGCCGGTCGGCATCTCGAGAAGATCGTTTGCGCTCACTTCCACATCATCACGCAGACGATGGATCTGGTTTGGATCCGTCATATGTTGATCGAACACCATCCGCGCGATTGGGACGAGCGCCGGATGTGCCACCCACGTGCCGTCATGACCAGCCGCCACCTCGCGGAGTTTGTCCGACCGAACGGATTCAATCGCGCTCGCGTTGGCGGCAGAGTCATTCTTGATGGGAACCTGCGGAGCCATCCCACCCATCGCGTGCGCGCCCCGACTATGACAGGTGCGGATGAGTAGCTCTGAATACGCCTTGAGAAACGCGGAATCCATCACCAGTTGGCCGCGGTCAGGCAGAACAAATTCCGCTCGTTTGCGAAATTTCTTGATTACGCTGAAAATGTAGTCCCATCGACCACAGTTGAGACCCGCGGAGTGCTCACGCAGCTCCCATAGGATCTCGTCCATCTCGAACACGGCCAAAATGTTCTCGATCAAAACCGTGGCGCGTATCGAGCCCTTCGGCACACCGAGGGTTTCCTGCGCATATACAAACACGTCATTCCAAAGACGTGCCTCGAGGTGATTCTCGAGCTTGGGCAGATAGAAATACGGACCGGTCCCGCGCTCGATTAGGTTCGCGGTGTTGTGAAAGAAAAAGAGGCCAAAATCGAACAACGACGCCGACATGGCATCACCGTCTACCAAAAGATGCCGTTCTTCCATGTGCCAACCGCGTGGCCGCACGAACAAGGTCGCAGTCTCACCCTTCAAGGCGTACCGCGTACCGTTTGGTTTCGTGAAGGCAATAGTTCTTGCAACCGCGTCACGAAGATTCACCTGCCCTTCGACACAGTTTGCCCAGGTAGGCGCGTTTGAGTCCTCGAAATCGGCCATGAAAACGGTTGCGCCCGAATTCAACGCGTTAATGATCATCTTGCGATCAACGGGGCCCGTGATTTCGACGCGTCGATCCACCAAGTCCGGCGGTAGTTTCGCGACCGTCCAATCGGACTCACGGATTTCGCGGGTCTCGTCGAGAAAACCGGGCATTTTCCCCGCATCGAGCTTTCCTTGTGTCTCGATCCTCCGCACAAGTAACTCCCGCCTGCGTGTTTCAAACCGACGGTGCAATGCGGCCAGAAAGGTCAACGCATCCTGTGAAAGGATCTTCGCGCCTTCCGGTGATACCTCACCGCCCACTGCCACTCCCTCACAATTCGAAGGACTCGTACGCGGTAACACTGATGAACTCACGGCTATGACCTCGGCGAATCACTCCCATGTGGGACATGGGACTTGGTTGAACGGGCAACGACCACAGGGGCAAGCGGCGTGCCCCCAGGCATCCGGGCATCCGCCTGACCCGTTCGATCATTGAGGCGGAGAGGAAAACTGGTGGATTTGCCAACAAGGGCAACGCCGATAAAGCGTTTAACCACAATTATTTACGGATAGTCATCGCCGGCGGAAAACGATCGATTCTGATGGCGAAGTCGGCATCGAACAGACACCGATACATTGCCGGCTGTTGAGTCCACGCAACCGGGGTTGCCTTCACTCAACAGCCTTACGAACAGCGGTAGTCCTAGTGGCGCAGCACTTCGCCGACCGCGGTCAACATCTCGTGGGGAGGGAATGGCTTCCGCAAAATGTGCGTGGCACCCAGACGCTTGGCCATCGCAAGCGGATCGGGGGTCCCGTGCCGCCGGGGACCTGCTATGACGATGACCCGCGCCTGGTCATCAAACCGTAGCAAACGACGCATCAAATCTATTCCGTCCATATCGGACAGGCTCACATCGACAATAACGACATCTGGAACCTGGGTTCTGTAGGTCCTGAGTGCGGCGGCCCCGGTTTCGGCTTCATGGACCCGGTGACCGGCCTTGGACAGAACCAGCGACAGCGCGTCACGCATCATCGCGTCATCCGCCGCAATCAATACAGCGGCCGCCGAGGTAGCGGTTATCGTGGCGGCGCAGTTGCAGGACCGACAAGAAATCTCCCAGACCGGCCGCACAGTATCAATTGGTTCGCTCACAGGAAGGAGGCTATTGCACCGTGGACACTCGATCTCGAACGACGATCGTGCGATCATTCGCCGAATCTCGTCCGTCTCATGCTCATTGAAGGCGGAAGGAAGATCTCGGCTTCGGTCGGAAAATCGCCGACCGATTCGGCTGCGCCGATCAAACACCCCTCGCCGCTGAACACGTCGTCGTTCCTCCTCGCGACGCTCCGATTCGACCTGACGACGCCGGCTCAAACGGCGCGCACTGCGGCGCCGTTCGGCTCCGGCCCGCCGCGGCGCATGCCTCCTCTCCACAGCAAGCCGCCGTTCCGGCCGAGACACTCTACCCGATGGATTGTTCACTCGCTCAGGCTCTTCCAGATCGGACACTTCGTTTCCCACCCATTCATGGTTCCAAAGATATCGTCCTCCTTCACGATGCGCTGCAACCCGCGATCGTAACACCAAAAGCACTAGCCCGGCTCACGATGCGGCCTTTAACTTGAACCGCCCCTTCAAATTCCCCATTGTCGGATCCAAGTAGCGTTCGATCCGCCGGTTGATAAGGATCTCCACATTTGAGTTTAGCCGGCGTTCTCCGTTTCGTCGGAATCCTCCTCATCTGGATAGCCATCGCCATGGTGCCACCCACGCTGATGAGCACCGGCGAGGGTCTCCTACTCCCATGGCTCGCATCGGTGGCGATCGTGGGCATCCTTGGGAGTAGCCTTTGGCTGGCAACCACTGGCGAGGTCACGATCGATCACCGGGCGGGACTGGTGGTCGTCGGACTCGGATGGCTGGCTGTCGTTTTTGTTGGTGGCGTACCATTTGTTCTCACCGCCACCACACCCAATGCGGTGGCGGCGTTGTTCGAGTCGGTTTCGGGATTCACCACAACCGGGGCCACGATCTTCCCGATCGTCGAAGAACTGCCGCGTTCCATTCTCTTGTGGCGAAGCATCACACACTGGCTCGGCGGCATGGGCATCATAGTCCTCGGTGTCGCCATCCTGCCATTCATTGGTGTCGGTGGGGCGCAATTGTTCAAGGCTGAAGCACCGGGCATAACCGCGGACCGGCTGAAACCCAGGATTGCCGCAACCGCCCGGTTGCTGTGGTCGGTCTACGCGGTCTTCACTCTGGTATTGGCAATCGCCTACGTCGTGCTCGGCATGTCGGTGTTCGACGCGGTCAACCATTCCATGAGCACCATGGCAACCGGCGGTTTCTCAACGCGGACCGCGTCGCTCGCCGCGTATTCACCGGCAATCCAATGGGTCACAATCTTTTTCATGGTGGCGGCGGGAACAAACTTCGCTTTGCACTACCGTGGTATGACCGGCCGACTCGATACATGGTTTCGTGATGACGAATGGCGTGTCTACGCCTACCTCATTCTGGCCTCCACCGCGGTGTGTTTTGCCTGGTTAGCCACCGCCGACGGATTTTCCATCGACACAATGCGAGCGGCGGCATTCAATGTTACCGCGGTCATCACGACAACCGGTTTCGCAACCGTGGATTTTGCGATGTGGCCCACCGTCCTGCAAGTGATTCTGCTTGGCCTAATGTTCATTGGCGCTATGGGTGGTTCAACCGGTGGAGGACTCAAGGTCGTTCGCATTGTCGTGTTGGCAAAACACGCATCAAATCGTTTTCGACTGGTACATCACCCACGAGCGGTTGTCGCAACGCGACTCGGCCGAACGCCGATCCGTCCGGAAATTTTTCTGAATGTCGTTGACCTCTTTGCCCTTTACATCTGCACGCATGCCGTGGGAACCTTTTTACTCGCCGCAATGGGTTACGACTTCATGACGTCAGTCAGTGCCGCACTCGCCGCGATGTCCAGCATTGGCCCCGGTTTGGGAATGGTCGGGCCGGCGGCTAACTATGGCTTCATGAGCGACGGGGCAATGCTCGTGCTGAGTGCATTGATGTTGTTGGGGCGACTGGAGTTCTACACACTCCTCATACTGTTCTTCCCGGAAACCTGGACCCGCGCACTCAGATCGAGAACCGCCACTCGGTGAGGTGGGCCACACACCCCTAAAAAGCAGGGTTCACATGCGGCTTTCCTTCCGGCATCGTCTTTTCGTCGGCCTCGTCATGCTCGGCGCAGCACCACTTGCGGTGGCCGTCGTCGTGTTGGCAATACAGGCAAACGCCTCCAGCTCGCCAGCCGGCCCACGGACCGCGTTGGACGAGATTGCCGCGAGTAGTCGCAACCTTGCGAGTCAAGTGGACACGCTCTTGCTCACACCCGCAGGGGTCGCGGCATTGAGAGAGCACTCGAACGTCATAGCGCAACGTACCACTCTCGCACGACGCGCAGAAACCCTGTCGCGTTTGTCGGCAGCGGTGCTGGCCATCGTCGTGGCAATATCCGGTGTGGGTCTTGTCGCCGGTTCTGTCTTTCTGGCGCAACGGTGGTCACGAAGCTTTTCACAACCCATTGAGAATCTCATCGGGTGGATTCAACGTATCGAAAAGGGTGAGC
>JAZDDD010000617.1:0-4414 GCA_036679545.1 Gemmatimonadota bacterium
GCACGGCAGACGGCTGATCAATTTCCGGACCGAGGCAACGGTTGACGCCATTCGGAAGGTGATGGGTCTTCGTTAGCAAACAAAACCCGAGCGCGGCAAGTCATCGACGCACTCGGGCTTTATGTCCTTTGTAAAAGCAGGATGGTTACATGCCGGCGTCACTGGCGGGTGTCACACTGTCAATGATGGCTCCCAAGTCCTCGTATGCTGTCGGATCCATTTGATTAAACGTCGGAATGACTCCGGCGATTCGCCCTTCGGCATCGACCACGATGACGGCGCGGCTACCAACCATCCCGTTGTCGCGGGGATTACCGCCGAACGCGGCATAACCCACGCTGCCGGGATCGCTTCCGAATAGGAACGGGAAGTCTGCGTCCTTTGCCCATGAGTGCAACTCTTCTGGTGAATCGGTTGAGATGCCGAGTAGGACGACGTCCTGGCCGTTATTGAACAAGCTGGCGTACTGATCACGGTACGCTTCCATTTGAATCGTTCAGCCACGCGTCCTGACTCTGAAGAAGAACGCCAACACCAGGGTACACCAGGGTTTCACCGCGGTAGTCGCTTAACATGACCGGGTCTTTGAGGACACCGTGACGTGTTGCGCCTACGACCTCTACATCGGGCGCCATGGTGCCGACTGCGAGAAAGTTGTGCTCATCCTGTGCAGTGGCATCGCCGGAGCCGGCTAGGCTCAGGGATCCCGCCAGTAGTGCCGTAACGATAACTTTTTTCATATCTCCGCTCAGGGCTTGGGGGGGATAACATCAATGATACCTCATAGATCGCAGTTCGGCTTCCCCAGTCAACGACAACTGCCGCCCGGCCCGTTGAGTTGTGCGGGCTCGAAGGCCAGATTGGGTTAACACGCCATCATAAGAAACTTCGAATGAGGATACTAGATGCCCGGTTTGCTCCCCAACATAGACCCTGATGGCCTCCTGGAATACTCAGTGGTTTTCACGGACCGCTCCCTGAATCACATGTCGCAATCGTTCCAAGGCGTGATGAAAGATATTTCGGCGACGCTCAAACATGTGTACAACGCCAAAGCCGTTGTGGTTGTACCCGGTGGCGGAACGTTTGGCATGGAGGCGGTAGCGAGGCAGTTCGCGGCTGATAAGAAGTGCCTCGTTATTCGCAACGGTTGGTTCAGTTTTCGTTGGACGCAAATTTTTGACATGGGGAATATTCCTTCCGAAAGCGTGGTATTGAAGGCGCGTCAGGTGGGAGAAGGCAAACAAACGCCGTTTGAGCCAGCACCGATCGATGAGGTGATCCAGGTCATCCACACGAAGAAACCGGATCTCGTGTTCGCGCCCCACGTGGAGACCTCTTCAGGCATGATCTTGCCGGACGACTACATCGGTGACGTAGCCAAGGCGGTGCATGCACATGGTGGCATGTTCGTATTGGACTGTGTCGCGTCTGGAACCATCTGGATTGATATGGAAGCGCTTGGCGTGGATGTTCTGATTAGCGCCCCCCAAAAGGGTTGGAGTGGTTGGCCGTGCGCGGGTCTTGTGATGCTGAGCGGTTTGGCGAGGGAAAGAATTGAATCGACCAGCAGTTCGAGTTTCGCGTGTGATCTGAAAAAGTGGCTGCAGATCATGGAAGCGTACGAAAACGGTGCGCACGCATATCATGCGACCATGCCCACAGACTCCCTGATTCAGTTCCGCAACGTGATGAACGAGACGGTACAGTATGGTTTGGGCAAGGTCCGAGAAGAACAACAAGAACTTGGTGATCGTGTCCGGGCACTGCTTGTGAGCAAAAATATCCCGAGCGTTGCGGCTGAAGGATTTCAGGCGCCGGGTGTTGTCGTGTCTTACACAGACGATCCGGACATGGCGAACGGAAAGAAGTTTTTGAATGCCGGAATCCAGATTGCCGCAGGTGTTCCGTTACGTTGCGATGAGCCCGCGGATTTTCGAAGTTTCCGTATTGGACTATTTGGCTTGGACAAACTGCACAACATTGATCGCACGGTTGGTGAACTCGAGAAGGCCCTCGAACAAATCTGACGTTGAATTGCCATAGGAAGAAAATGACATGATGCGACGTACAGTGCTCGGTCTGCTTCTCGTCAGTCTAGCGTTTACGGCGAATGTCACTGCACAGGACCGTTCGGTACTCATCAAAAACGGCCGACTGTTGGACGGAACGGGAAATCCGTGGGTGCTCGCGGATGTGCTGGTCCGTGGTGATCGAATTGAAGCTGTTGGTCGTCTTGGCGATGTGCAAGCTGACGAGATCATAGATGCGACGGGGTTGTTTATCACGCCCGGTTTCATCGACACACACTCGCATGCCGGTCCGGGACTCGGCACCGCGAGCCTCAGCCATGGTGAGCCATTGCTCGCAATGGGTATCACCACGATTTTCGCAAATCCTGACGGTGCTGGGCCTATCGATCTCGCAGAGCAACGTGCCACCCTCCTCCGTGACGGCATCGGCGTCAACGTCGCACAGTTGATTGGGCACGGTACCGTACGAAGCACTGTTATCGGCTCTGCAAACCGCGTGGCAACGTCGGCGGAGATGGATCGTATGCGTCGGTTGGTCAGGCGTGGTATGGAAGAAGGCGCATGGGGTCTCTCATCCGGCACTTTTTACGCCCCGGGGAACTACGCGCCCCCGGAAGAGTTAGAAGAACTCGCCAAAGAGGTTGCATTATTTGGCGGGTCTTACACCAGCCATTTCCGAGATGAATCAACCTACAATATAGGCCTCATAGCCGCCGTGGATGAGGTCATCAACGTTGGACGTATCGCACAGATTCCGGTGGTGCTTACCCACGTGAAAGCCCTCGGGCCGTTTGTGTGGGGGTACGGCGCCGCAATCGTGCAACGTGTGGAGCGCGCCCGTGCCGAAGGGGTGCAAGTGTTTGCGGATCAATATCCTTACACCGCGTCGGCTACGAGTCTGAGTGCCGCGTTACTGCCCCGTTGGTCGCAGGCGGGCGGGCGCGACTCGCTGTTCGCTAGGATGAGCGATCCTGCAACGATGGCGCGTATCCGAGCAGGCATGGTCGAAGGCTTGGCACGCCGTGGTGGCGCCGATCGAATCCAATTCCGACGATATCGGATCGACGAGTCAATCGAGGGTCGGCGGCTGAGTGATCTTGCGGAGGAGCGTGGGAAGGGTCCTATCGATACGGCAATCGACCTAATCAAGGCCGGTTCGGTGAGCATCGTGTCGTTCAACATGCATGACGACGATGTCGAAACGTTGATGGTACAACCGTGGACTATGACTTCGTCAGACGGTGATCTTCTGCCGATGAACGAAGGAGTTCCCCATCCCCGAACGTACGGCGCGTTTGCTCGCAAGATCAGGCTCTACGCCGTGTTCGATCTCGACGCCGTCCGCGACGTCGCCGAGTACACCGATCCGCATCACTACTCCGAAGGTATGGTGCACGTCCTGGTAAACGGCGAGGCGGTTATCAAGGATCGTTCGTTCACCACGGCGCGACCGGGGCGCGTGCTCCAGAAAGGCCGTCGGCAACTTGTGCCTTAGCTTCCGGACGATGAACCGTGTCGTTGAGTGCCACCTGGATTGCCCGGCGCCGGCATGCGGGACACTCTACATCCACGCTCGTGACGACCCTCTCCCGGTGTGCCTTTTCATCTACACGTTGTTCGCTCATGCGGTGTCCTAAAACACGCATCACGGCGCTATCACGCGGACAACGAATCAATCGAAGATCCGCTTTGGCCTGGCGAACGATTTTGTCGATACCGAGCGGTGTATAATCCGGCAACGTTTATTTTGTGTGTGTTGAACGGCGAATGTTCAAGGGAGGCCACTTGCGGGCGCCCCGCGAAGTTGTCGAAACTAAGGGTCAGACCCCACGACGCAACCGCCGTTTTTTCTTCGGCGCGGGTAGTCGCATGTGGACTAAATGTGAATCAAAATTTCAGGTGCCACGGGTAAAAAGTTGTTTTTGCACGGCATGTTGAATTGTGTATTACGCATTGTCCACGCTCTCTCAACATTTCCACAATAGTTCTTTTCACGAAATCAGCCACTTGACAGGAGTTGAAAAACATACATACTAGTCGGTATGTTAAGTAAATCGAACCGAAGTGGCGGGCATGAGCACCACCAGAGATCCTGACGAGACCCGTCGGACCCTGCTTGAGGCGGCCTCTAAGGAGATCTATGAGGTCGGTTTTCGAGCCGCCAGTGTAGATCGAATCCTCGGCTCAACCGGGGTCACAAAAGGCGCGCTGTATCACCATTTCAAAGGTAAATCGGAATTGGGGTATGCCGTAGTGGACGAGCTTTTGGCGCATGATGTGTTGGAGCGGTGGGTGAAGCCCTTGGCAAAAAAAGGCGATCCGATTGAGCTGTTGAAGGCGACCATCAGTGCGCAAGCCGAATGTGTGGTGGCCGACGGTAA
>JAZDDD010000618.1:0-3299 GCA_036679545.1 Gemmatimonadota bacterium
AGCAACTGGAAGCGAGTCTTGCGTGGTGTTGGGGTAACTCGCATCACGAAGCGTAGACAGCGAGTCCGAAAGCAATGCTATTGAGCGTCGAAAGACCTTTCGTGGGAGCCTTTGCCTTTCGATGACCAAGGGCCACGCTGCTGCACCGTCTGGTCTGGTACAAGCAGTCCTGCCGGCGTCGGATTGGAACATTGCAAACGGATCATCGAGGTTCCCCAGGAACTTGGGATGTCCTGGGGTCAGTGCACCCCATGATACAGATTGCATCGGCGGACCCGATCCGCCTATGGTGTGTGCACAGGCGCTAATGAAGCTGGCACGCTGGTGCCAGCAGCGCAGTCAATCGGCCTCAGGAGGAGAGCCATGTTCAACGTCACGGAAGAACGAGTTCCCCCCCGCGCACTCTGGTGGAGGGAACGTGTGTGGAGCTGGCGCAACTCTGGGCGATGTTGTCGCCGACCACGCGTCAGGACATCCTTCAGACACTGAGTCGCGTCGTCGCCCAGCAACTACCAACGCCAACGACAGGCCAGGAGGTGTTGGATGAGCGCGGCTAGTATCACGTCGACACAACGCGGTGAACTTGATACGGCGTCTCCCGATGTTGGTCTGTCACTCTCCGCGTTTGGCTCGTCGAAAATCTTGCACCATCATCACGAACGTTTGGCAATCGTCTATGTTCGACAGTCCGATCCGCAGCAAGTGCTCCAGCATCGTGAATCGAAGGAGTTGCAGTATAACCTGGTCAACCGCGCGGTGGCGTTGGGATGGCCGCGCGAACGAGTGCTGGTGATCGATGAAGATCAAGGGCAATCGGCGCAGAGCGCTGCAAGTCGACACGGATTTCAACGCTTGCTTGCTGAAGTGGCGCTCGACCACGTAGGGCTTGTGCTCGGTTTTCAAATGAGTCGACTGGCGAGGTCGTGCAAGGATTGGCATCAACTGTTGGAGTTGTGCGCGCGGTTTTGCACATTGCTTACTGACTTGGACGGTGTGTATGATCCGGCCGACTACAACGATCGTTTGCTACTAGGTCTCAAAGGAACCATGAGTGAGGCTGAGTTGTACATGATGTGTCAACGAATGCACCAAGGACGAAGTAATAAAGCTCGGCGAGGTGAGTTCTTCAACAACGTGCCGATTGGATACGTACGAGGCGAGTCGGGACGGGCGTTGATGGATCCCGACGAAGAAGTGCAGGCAGTCGTGTGGTTGGTATTTGACAAATTCGACGAATTGGGAAGCGCTGGTGCGGTGCTGCGATTCTTGGCGGCGCACGACGTTCGCTTTGGTATCCGACGACACGATGGTCCCACGCGAGGCCAGTTAGAGTGGCGTCGACCTTGCAGCAACACCTTGCTGAACATGTTGCATCATCCAATGTATGCAGGTGCCTATACTCACGGTCGTCATCCGATCGATCCCCGGCGGAAGATACCTGGGCGACGGCGCACGGGTCGTACGGCTCCACCGATGGAAGCTTGGGAGGTAGTGCGGAAAGACGATCTTCCCGCTTACATCACTTGGGAACGTTTCTTAGCCAACCAGGAACGCCTGCAGCAAAATCGCAATCACGCAAGCTCAAATGGCTCACCTCGCAATGGCAAGGCCTTGTTGGGAGGTCTTCTGTTTTGTCGTCGTTGTGGTTCTCGCCTGGTAGTTGGATATAGTGGTGCGCACCACCGACCGCGTTACAAATGTGTGCAAGGCTACATGGGATATGGTTTAGCAAAGTGCCAAAGCTTGTCTGCCAATCCTCTCGATGATTTTATTGGTGATCAGATTTTGCATGTGTTGAAACCGGCTACTGTGGAGCTAAGCCTAAAAGCAGTAGAGCAGACGAAGAAAGAACGTGAGCGCGTGACCAAGCTGCGGCGTCAACGTTTGGAACGAGCACAATACGAATCAGATCGAGCAGCTCGGCAATATCATGCGGTGGAGCCGGAAAACCGTTTGGTGGCGAGGCAACTGGAACGTTCTTGGGAAGAGGCGTTACAATCACAGCGAGAAATCGAAGAAGACTTGCGTCGTCTTGAACATGCCCAACCGGTGGAGTTGAAGGCACAAGAAATAGAATTGATTAAGTCCTTGTCGACTGACTTGCCGACGATGTGGAACGCCTTGGGCACAACCGCTGCAGACCGTCAGACGATTGTCCGACATCTAGTCGATCGTGTGGTTGTGGATGTTCAGGGAGAGAGTGAGCATGTTGATGTCACTGTCCATTGGAATGGTGGCTTTGTAAGTCAGCACGAGCTGCTTCGTCCAGTTGCGAGCTACGAACAACTCAGAGACTACAAAGAACTGATCGCTCGTGTTGAAGAGTTGCGAAGCCTTGGTCACACCAGCACGCAAATCGCCGACCAGTTGAACGACGACGGTTTTCACCCGCCGAGCGGCAAGAAGTTCACTGCACCGGTAATTCGTAGGTTGTTGTCTCGCAATCGTCCGTCGCATGCTCATAAGTGTCCCGAGCCACCGGAATGGTTGCTGGGCGAGTTAGCAAGCAAATTAGACATGCCGATGCGCACGTTACACACGTGGTTGCGACGTGGCTGGTTACACGGCGAGCAATTGGCGGGCGCTCATGGACGTTGGATTCTCTGGGCTGACGCCGATGAAATCAATCGATTGAAACAACTCCGGCAACACCGTCAGCGGGTGTCCGGCCAGGCTGTGCCAACCGAGTTGACAACTCCCCAACCACGACCCGAGAATTGAAGCTAGCATGGTTCCGCCGCCGAGCCGGAGGACCCTCACACTTTGTGACAAAGGAGGCATTATGAACGGGAACTTGGGAGAGTCCTACATGCTCCTCGGTAGTTCCCGGTTGGAGACACCGGGTTACCAACTCCAGGCCTTGGCGGCCCACTCGTCCGCCCGGGAGCGAAAACAACGAGTGACACCGAGGTATCGCCAAGCGAAGGAAACGAAGTGCGGCGAGACGGGCAGCAGGAAGTCGTAGCACCTTCATACTACCGATGAAGCCGGGGAACTGGTCCCGCAGGACCCGGTGGAGGGAAGGAAAAACCGAAAGGGGGTGCCTGATGTTGGACCCTAGGCCGGGAAATACGTCCGAGGCTTCGTACTCGGATTCACGTATCAACGTAACGACCTAGGATAGCAGCCCGGGCTTGCAGCTTGCTGCAAGGCGAATCCCTCATCAGAGGAACCGTGTGCGCTAATGTGCGCACGCACGGGTCTGTGGGAGCCCTGGGTGAGCAATCACCCAGGGCCACCTGGCCCGATCGCAGGACGAGATTTTCGTTAGAATCAGCGGTGTCATCTCCGTCGGGACA
>JAZDDD010000619.1:0-2740 GCA_036679545.1 Gemmatimonadota bacterium
GGGTAACCCGAGTGTGGTCGCCGCGTCGGCAACGGTGACACGCGGAGCGTTTTTTACACGCTCCGCGACATCAGCACGCGGTGCGGATTGCGCCAGCTGCGATTCCTTTTGCTTTGCTTTGAGTCGATCGACTCGCCGAGCCCCCGGCCACGCTTTACCCATGATTGCTGTCGATTTAGAGTGTCGGGACGTCCGCTACGCGGCGGGAACGACCTCTTGCCCCAAGGTTGCGCTGAGAGGACGCCAGTACACGACGGTACCATCCCAGGGACACGCACGAATGGTCCATTCGTGCCCGCAGTCGCGACAACCGTCCGTGCTTGTCCAGTTTTGCCCTGCACACTCGGGACATGGTGGGCGCCTGGTCCGCACTGGACGTGGGGCAAAACACCCCTGGCTGCACCATTCCAACGAAAAGCCATTGCGGTCACTGCCGAGTTCCAAAGGTCCACCGCACTCATCGCACGTTTGGCTACTCGGTTCCATCAGACCCATCAACCGTTCACGTCGATTGCTTCGGTTACTCATTGTGGAGTTGCTCTCCCGGATTGATCTTGTATCGCATACAATTTAACCAAAGTACGCTGATTTCAAAGGACTTACGCCGCCCGTTATCACCTACCCCGTTTCACAGTGTCGAGTTCGTGCGACGCTATGCGTATACGCTCCTCGCCACCCTGTCTCCGCTCGCCATCGCCCTGACGATTGGCGCGTCGTGCAGTTCGCGCGACGCCGCTTCCTCACGAGCCGATGCGCTGGACGACAGCGTATCGAACGCCACAGGACGCGAAATCCTTGCCAATGTCGTCAGCGCCGCGGGCGGGCAAGAGAATCTCGACGCGATCCGGACCCTGGCGGTTCAATATGTTCACACTCTATACACCACTGGGCCGGACGATGATTCCAGTGCTGCCCCGCCACGGTCCGTCGACGTCGTGCAAGTGCGCGACTTCGAGAACGGACGTCACCTGTACGAGGTCCACGTCGGGGGCGACACACCCGCGTGGGAGCGCGTCGTCATCCTGCCCGATGGAGCATTCAGCGTTGACCTCAATACGAGGCAAACGACATTACTGGCATCGAACGCGTTGACCGGAGCACGGTACGGGGGGATTCAACTCCGTTGGTACGTGTACGCCGCACTCGGAGAAGTGACAATGGCCGGACCAAATCTGCGACACGCAAACGACACGACGTTGAATGGCCGTGCTCACCACATCGTGACGTATCCTGGCATCAATACGGAGACGATCAATATGTGGATTGACGCCGAGACAAATCTCATCGTGCGTCGCGAAATCATTGCCACGGATCCCATCCTCGGACGCGCCACTGCCAGATTAGAATTCGCCGACTATCAAGAGGTGGGTGGCATACCAATGCCGATGGACATATTCGTATACAATGGGAACCGCCTACACGAGCGATTCGAAATGCAGGAGATCCGGATCAACGCCGAAGTTCAGGAGAACGCGTTTGAGCCGCCGGTCCCGTAATTTCAACTGCCTGGCACTATACTTGATGATGGTCGGCGCGTTGATTCGACAGTCGGTCGACGTTCTGGTGAAAAAAGACACCGAGAGGGCACATTGAGCACACGACTACGCACAACCTTGGTGATCGGCAGCCTCCTGTTGTTAGGATGGCCCGTTCATGCCGCAAAGGCACAGGCCAATATCTGGAATCTTCAAGGTCTTGGAGCCGGCGCCGACATCGCTTATTCGATCAGTCACACGAAAGGCGGCGTTGAACAACACGGCGAGTTCCAGATCACAACAGAATCGAACGGTGGACAATTGATGGCCACTGTTAGAGCCGCCCTTGGCGACAACTCCTGCTCGAGCACCACGCCACTACAAAATACACAAGCGGTGCAAATGCAAATCATGATAAGCTGCATGGCCTTTGCACCCATCGCCATGACAATGTTTGCGCCCACATGGGCCCTGTTGGCAATGACATCGTGGGAGTTGGGATCCCAAATGAACATGAACCAAACGGGCCAGCAGTTTTCTTTTCAGGTCACCGAAGAGTGTTCCTTCGCAGGTATCACCGGTGTGTTAGCCAAACTCCAGGCCGATGACACGGAGTGGCACACCTGCGTGAAGAAAGACTTGCCATTCCCGTTGTCGGTCAGGATGTCAAATGATGGCGAGACCATCGTCGCAACGCTGACCCGATACAACGCTGGGAGTTGAGTCGATCCGTCATCGTTGACTCCACTCTTCTACAACTGTAGTTTATAGCGTCGGGCGTCTGACAAAACGGCCGGACCCCGGCGCCGCTCGCAGTTTTGCTGGGGTTGTCCGCTCCGTCAACCGCGACCACCGGCTCCACGTAGTCTGGGAAGACCACGTCACATCCCCACCACCGAACCCACGCAAACAATGAATTCGGAATGCCTACGCAACATAACCTTCGCGGTTTCCCTCGTTATCTCGCAAGGCCCAGCAACGCACGCGTGGGCGCAGACCACCCAAGAAAACGCTCCAGCCACGCTGCGAGTTTTCCTCGATTGCAGGTTTTGCGATGACGATCATTTCCGTCGCGAAATTGGGTTCGTTGACTACGTTCGCGACCGGCGGGACGCCGATGTTCATGTGCTTGGCACCAGCCAAAGGACGGGTGGCGGCCGTGAATTCACGTTCGCGTTCATCGGGTTGGGGGCGTTCCAGGGTCGTAACGACACACTCCAGTACAACTCGAGCCGAACCGACACAAGGGACGAAACACGCGATGG
>JAZDDD010000062.1:0-2443 GCA_036679545.1 Gemmatimonadota bacterium
GGCGGGTGGCAGTGCCTCACTTGTCCAACAACAACTGGTCGAGGTTCGCGCTCGACTGGACACCTTGTCGGCATCGCAATCCGAGATACCGCGGGTTCTTGCGGAATCCCGAGCTGAACACGCGACGGATCTCTCCGAACAACTTGCTTCGTTCGCGAGCGTTGTATCGGGTCAGCTGGATGCCGGCCAGGGCTCCGTCAACCAGCGGCTGGCGGATACCGGGGAACTGATCACTGATATTCGAGGCCAGTTGAGCCAACTATCGACATCGGCCCGCCGAATGGAGGAGATTGGCGCGGATGTAGCTCGAGTCAACGAATTATTGAGGGTGCCCCAACTACGGGGGACTGTGGGCGAAACGTGGCTGGAAGAAATGTTGAAGCAGATGATTCCGACCGAACTTTACCAACGCCAGTACACGTTCGCATCCGGTGAGCGTGTTGATTGCGTGGTTCGACTCGGCGATCGGTTGTTGTCGATTGATGCGAAGTTTCCCCTCGATGCATGCCAGCGAATGTTGGCCGCAAACGGAAACGCGGGAGAGCGCGAACGTCATCGCCGCGCGTTTCATAAAACCGTACGCGCCCGAGTGGACGAAATAGCACAAAAGTACATCCGCCCCGCAGAGGGCACCTTCGATTTTGCGCTGATGTACGTGCCGGCGGAGCGTGTGTACCACGAAGCTATTACCGACGCGGATAATCTCATGGCCTATGCGTTGAGCCGTCGCGTTATCCTTGCCTCTCCCAACACCCTGTATGCCTATCTGGCCACCATGCTTCATGGCTTGCGCGCATTTCACGTGGAACGGCATGCGCGCGAGGTCGCCGATACGATGAGCGGTCTCCAGATTACGGTCGAGCAGGTGATGCGGACCCATGACACGCTAGGAAAGCATATTGAGAACGCGGCCAAACAACACGGTGAACTCGGCCGTTTGGTTCACAAGATGCGTACACAACTCGCCAGTGTGCCAGGACACGTGATGTCGCCTCGCCGCAGCCGCCCATTTAGCGGTGTCACGACGGATTAGCGATTTGACTCTACCGTGGGCCCACCCAAAGTCAGGCCCGGGTTGAGAATCTGCCGTCAACCAACTCGGTACCGGTACGATCTAACTACGTAGCTAAGCCCCAATTCGGAGATCAATCATGCGAACAATCGGTACGCTGGCGGTGTTTACGAGCGTCGCGGCTTTGACATTTCCCACGACTGGCCTGGTCGCCCAGCAGCAGGGCGATTCCGACCACGAATGGTGCGACAGCGATTATCGTCGAGGCCGCGACCGGCAGGCGCGTTACTGTGAAGTGAGGGAATTCACGTTAGCGGCTTCCGGTGGCGTCATTACCGTTGACGGTGGCCCAAACGGCGGGATCGATGTAGAGGGTTGGGACCGAAACGAGGTCTACGTTGTGGCCAAGGTCCAAACGTGGGATCGTGATGATGACGATCCAGAGTCGATTGCCGCAGAAATTGAAATCGAAACGGGTCGCATTATTCGCGCCGATGGTCCACGATGGCGGGGTAGGGGAAGGCGAGACGCCGGGTGGTCGGTGAGCTACCGTCTGATGGTGCCGAACCGCTCAGATCTCGACCTCGAAACGGTAAACGGCGGGATCGGAATCACCGGTGTGAACGGGAGCATCAATTTCAGCGCTACGAACGGCGGTATTGATCTCGTGGGTGTTGGTGGTGACGTCCGTGGCCGCACCACCAACGGTGGTATCGAGATCGACCTCGAAGGCGAGCAGTGGGATGGGCGCGGTTTGGATGTCGAAACCACAAACGGCGGCGTTGTGATTTCTATACCGCGTGACTTTCGCGCCGACCTGACGACCGGCACGGTCAATGGTGGTCTCGAGCTAGACTTCCCCGTCACAATTCAGGGTCGCATCAACCGACGACGCATCACCACCGAACTGAATGGCGGCGGTCCAACGATTCGCGCAGTAACCACGAATGGCGGAGTTACGGTGCGGCGACGGGGACGTTGAACAGCGAACGTCGAACGTCGAACGTCGAACGCTGAACGCTGAACGTCGAACGCTAACCAGCGAACGCTGAACATTCGAAGTTCGACGTTCGATTGTTCGCCGTTCGAAGTTCGCCGTTCGCCGTTCGACGTTCAACATTCGGTCGCCGGAACCGCAACGTCGGTCCTTGGCACCGGTGCAAAACGCCCTTCATTTCCCAGGTCCCTTGCGGGCAATGTGAGGCGATACGTTCCGGGGGGTAGTGTCGGCGGTTTCCAGCGCACCTCCCATGCATAGCCCGAGGCTTCCGGTCCAACGGCATGCACCTCCACATAACGATCATCATCCCACGCCACAACACTCCAACGACCGTCCGGGTGGCGTCGTTGTATTTCGACGACCTGTCCATCGGCGGGCACAAATAGTCCGGGGAACGCATCGATCCAACGACCGGTGAGTGTGCCGTCGGT
>JAZDDD010000620.1:0-2186 GCA_036679545.1 Gemmatimonadota bacterium
AATCGGGCAAGTGACGTACGGAACGGGTTGGTTCAGGCAGTGGAGGCTGCAGGCGTGAAATTTTGGTGCAGTTGTGGGGTCGTCGATATCGTGGCCCCTAGCCTACCAAAGGATCCGTGGAGCGTGCGGCTCGAGAGTGGCAAGACGCTGGATGCTGACCGAGTGGTGATCGCAACTGGAGGTCTTTCGGTGCCGCAAACCGGAAGCGATGGGCGTGGGTTGGCCATTGCAGCAAAGCTGGGACACACAATCCACCCGACATATCCGGCACTCACTCCCCTTCGCTCCGGCGCAACCGTACACACCGAATTATCCGGTATTTCTCTAACCGTCACGGTCAGCACGATGATCGAGCATTTGAGATTTGAAACGACAGGCGGTTTCTTGTTCACGCATCGTGGCTACAGTGGGCCGGCAATACTTGATATCTCTCATGCTTGGAGCCGAGCGAGGTCGCTCCATGAGAACCCCGCTCCACTTTCCGTACAGTGGACTGAGTTGGACCAAGCCGGCTGGGGAGCCGTGTTACAGTCACGCCCCGGATCGGTACAGGCGCAACTGTCCCGCCGGTTACCGCGACGTTTGGCGGAGCAATTGATGTCCGAGTGCGGTATTCTGCTGCAACAACAGCTACCGCATCTTGCCAAAGCCCAAAGACGCGCGCTCGTCAAAACCCTGACCCAATACCCTCTCCTGATCTCGGGCGATGAAGGTTATCGCAAAGCCGAGGTGACTGGCGGCGGCGTGGCGCTTGGCGAAATAAACCCGACGACGATGGAGAGCCGTATCCATCCGCGACTGTTCCTCTGTGGTGAGATCCTTGACGCCTTTGGTCCCATAGGCGGGTACAACTTTCAGTGGGCTTGGGCCACAGGGAAGGCGGCTGGGATTGCCGCGGCAACCCATCGCTGACTTATCTGGTTACCCAGCTAGTAGGTTTCATTGAGGAGACTCACCACTTCTTGACCTGCCTCGAGTTGGCAACGAAGTGCATTCGTGGCCTCTTGGAGATCATTCGATTTCGCGTCCCACTCGAACGCATCGTTGCGGACACGTGTAACCACAGCTGTGGCTTCGAGGAACCTCTGAACGAGTCTATCTCGAACGCGCTCCGACCTGGTAACCTCTGTCAACCAACCTGTTGGTGTATCACCGCCCGTGAGTTGCCCTCTCTGCAGAGCTTGGAGTTGTTCGTCGTACTCCGCTATGTCGAGGGCCACGTCACAAGCGCTATCGGTAAGTTCCGCCATCGCTGCGCCAACGTTTTCATCGTACCCCGCGCTGGCCACCCGTTTATACGTTCGGTCTGTGAGACGCACCAGCTCGGCAAGCAGATCTCTCGCGGCGCCCGCCGGAAGCACCGTCAATGTTTGTACGACGCGGGTCTCCGTACTCGGTGGCAGGTTGGATCGCTGACGCGGTGTTTCGATGAGCGGACGTTGCGCCACACGAACCGCTAGAAGCCACAATAGCAGGGCTACGAGCGGACTAGCCAACAAGAACTTCGGGTTGACCGCTAGCCCAGCGGCACATCCCACCGCTAGCACTGTGGCGAGCAATCCGTAGAATCGTGGCGGGAGCGCCCGCCCGACC
This sequence comes from Gemmatimonadota bacterium, assembly GCA_036679545.1. Lineage (GTDB taxonomy): Bacteria > Gemmatimonadota > Gemmatimonadetes > Gemmatimonadales > GWC2-71-9 > JAZDDC01. Next base: position 1,594 of record JAZDDD010000620.1, read on the forward strand.
CTGCTCATACTCACGACAAAACTTGGAATGGATCGAGTAGCCAGCTTTGCAACTATTTGCTCCGCGGCCAAACGCGGCACGCGAAGAAGTGGACGTTCCCCACTCAGAGCTTCTTCAATCTGGCTGTTCGATTGGCCACCTCCGACGAGGGCCGATCCAGAATTACGAAGAGCGCTCCGGTCGGACTTCGATGTGGCACGCAAGAATACGAGCGTGTCAGCATCAGTACTCGAACCTGCGCACTCTACACATAACCCGAGATCGAACGGATCGAGTGCGCCGCAGATGAGGCAGTTCGAGCCTTCCAATGACGAGTCCGCATGGAAATGACCGTCACGCCGGAGAAGTGTATCACGCATGTCGGTCGCGGTCGCGAACCTCATCGCCGCGTTCGAGGCAGTAGCTTTAGAAATGGCGTGGTCCAACCAGGCGGGGGTTTCCGGGCGTTCACGCTTTGGACGATACGCCTTCGGCGAATCCGCAAACGGAACGGTTGACGTTGTTGGACTTGGCAAACGACCCAACAGGCCAAACGCCATGGTCATACCCAACGCATATACGTCCGACCGCGCATCCCCGCGACGTCCCGCAAG
>JAZDDD010000621.1:0-2487 GCA_036679545.1 Gemmatimonadota bacterium
ATTCACACCATCCGGGCTGTTGTGCAGAACAAAGCCTAGGCCATCGGCGCCAGCGTCGCTGGTACCGAGGAAAACATCGAACGAAATGCTGAAATCCTGGCGCAGATCGATGCGCCCTTCTGACATCACGCTACCTACCTGATCGCGCGTCGCGGTTGTCAACCTGTACTCATTAAGGGAGGCATCATAGGTCGCGCCGCCGCCCATAACCAATGAAGCCGGGTCGACAGGCGCTGCGATGGTTACGTTGACACTCGCGGTGTCCTCGTTCGTCCCATCGCTCACGGTGTAGGTAAAGCTGTCGTTGCCGCTAAATCCTGCATTGGGCGTGTAGCTTAACGTCCCATCTGAATTTTCGACGACCGTACCATTGGTCGCTTGCGTAAAGTTCTCAACCGTCAGCGCATCACCATCGGCATCCGTGTCGTTGGCCAAAACATCAATGGCGACAGATGTCTCAGCGCTCGTCGACGCAGTATCGTCAATCGCGATTGGTAGCCTCGAAGACCTTGACCTCAGCGAGCGAAAGAATATCGTCTTCGGAGGCAAGCTGGATGCGGACGTACCTGCCCGAAGCATTGACTAATATCGACTCCAAGGATTCTGCCGTCCCGGCCTCATAAAATGTCCAAACACCTGGATCCGCGCGCGCCGCATCCAGGTTCCCGGAACTGAAGGGAACATCGGAAACAAGCACCCAATAATTGCTGAGCGTGCCCCCGGTACCCCCATCCGTTCGGGTGAAGATTTGGATCTCTCCGATGTCTTGCACAGAGCCGAGATCGACTTCCCACAAAGGTGTTCGGGTTTGGAGTGTCTGGCTCACAGAGCCATCGTCAAAGTCGCCATCGGTATTTCCATCGACGGCGCGAGAAGCCAGACCGCCATCTTCCGTGCCAGATTGCATTGTCGGCCGACCCAACGCGATATTGCCGTCGTTGGGCACTGCGTCGAGTACATCAACTTCAATCGTGCGAGTGTTGCTGCCGCCCTCGCCATCAGAAACGATCAGAGTCGTTTCTGAGCGTCCAGTTATGTCGAACGTGTGCGTAACGATAGCGCCGCTAGCGTCGACGGCCCCGTCAGAATCGAAGTCCCACTGATAAAGCAGTGCATCTCCGTCCGGATCGGCTGAAGCGCTCGCGTCAAACGTCACAGTTAGCGGAGCCCCGCCAGCGGTTTGCGAGGCGGAGGCGTTGGCAATCGGATCCGAATTCGTTGTCCCCGAGTTGTCGGAAACAAGCCGATATATTTCGCCCGTAAAGAGCGACATGTACCAGATGTGCCCATCTGGGCCCATTTGAATATCAACGGCGCCGGCAAACTGACTGACATCGCCGAATTCTTGGAAGTTGCCGTTAGCGTCGGCGGTGTAAAGAGCACCTTGACTGAAATTACCGAAGAAGTAGCGACCATTGTAGATATCGGGATAGGCATCGCCCCTATACACCGCGCCGCCCACAATTGAATCGCCGAGCCCATTATCTGCGTGTGGAAGTGCGGTCCACGCACGCTCATATTCGAAGTTCTGTGGCACGTTCCCATAACTGGTTCGAATGTTGTCCTCATAGTAAGGCCAACCGAAATTAAGGATCGTCGAACCGTCGGCCCGGATCACATTTATTTCTTCTGGTCCTTCGTCGGTCACCTCGCCCAAATAGACGTCCCCGGTTTCGCGATCGACGGTTATTTTCCAAGAGTTCCGGATGCCAACGGCCCACACGCGAGAGGCAATGCTGTCTGGATCACCTGCGTCGTAATAGGGATTGTCGGCCACACCCTCAAACGTCACGGGGTCAATTCTAAAGACCTTACCTTGTGCTGAATTTGGATCTTGCGCTTCCAACCGCAGAGCTGGGTCGAATCCCCCATCACCCCAGGTAAAGATCAAGTTTCCATCGTTATCGAAGTCAACGTCGCCGACAGTGTGGGTGTTGTGGGTCATCCGGTGGTTGTCTTGTATGACAACTCGCGACGACAAATCGGCTACATTGGGATTGCTCGAATCGGCAGTGATTCGGATTAGGCGACCACCAGCAATCGATGTTTGTTCCGTATTGTCTGGATTGTCCGGCGTTAGCTCAACCGTATATTGAAGATAGACGTAACCATTTTGCTCAAAATTGGGATCGAGGACGATCCCCATCATGCCGCGATCGTGCCCGGAGTTTACCTCCTCATTAATATCAAGAAAGGTGCTGACGACTTGCCCGTTCTCAACAATTTTGACCTGACCAGCCTTTTCAGTGACAAAGATCCGTCCGTCGGGTGCCACCACAAAGGCAATTGGCTGAACAAGGCCCGATGCGATGAGTTCCGTGGTGAAGCCGCTCCCGTTGGGAACGACAGGTTCTTCAGGCAATACGGTCGGGTCGCTTTCAAAGGTGGCGTTGATCTCTGATACGCGCACCTTTTGCTCGTTTGTGGCTGCGCCCGTTGCTGCGGTAAAGCCGAAATGCGCAAAGTCCGAACCACCCAGATACTGGG
>JAZDDD010000622.1:0-2662 GCA_036679545.1 Gemmatimonadota bacterium
AACGTCGAACGTCGAACTTTGAACAATCGAACGTTGAACAACTAGACTTCGACGTTCGACGTTCAAAGTTCGCTGTTCGACGTTCGCTGTTCTCTATTCCATTCGCATGGCGTGTACGGGGTCTAGTCGAGCGGCACGTGAGGCGGGGTAAATGCCTGCGCCGATACCGACGCCTGCCCCTAACACTACGCCGACGACGATGGACCATGGTGCTACACTTGCCGGTAGCGGGCTCACGGCTTGGACGAGTGCTGCTAGCGTGAGTCCGGTACCTATTCCCAATACGGCACCCAAAACGGCCAAGGTTGCAGATTCAACCAGGAACTGACGTAGGATGTCTTTACGTCTGGCGCCGAGGGATTTACGGATGCCGATTTCACGGGTTCGCTCGGTTACGGACATGAGCATGATATTCATGATGACGATACCGCCCACAACGAGCGAAATGCCGACGAGTCCGGGGAGGGCAAGGGCCATGATGCGGTTTATCCGTCCCCAGAACTCCAGGAGGGCATCTGCGGTCTCCAGGTCGAAGTCGTTTTCCTCCGTTGGTCTGAGGCCCCGCCTACTCCGCATGATGCCTTCAGTTTCCTCCATGGCGCGTTGCATGATAGGTGTTGTCTCTGCGGAAACCAGTAGTTGGTCTATCACGTTTGGCGGTGCAACGGAGCGTTTGATGGGTGAGAGTGCGGGTGCCACGGCAAACTTGTCGAGCGACATGCCGAAAATGTTGCCCTGTTCTTCCACGACCCCTACGATGCGGTAGGGAATCTTGCTTATTTTTATTTCCTGTCCGATAGGATCGGTCTCTTCGAACAATGCCGATGCCAGTTCGCTCCCAATGACGGCAACCGGCCGTCCGGCTTGCGACTCCTGTTCGCTGAACGCGCGTCCTTGTTCGATCCCGTAGTTCCGAATCTCGAAGTAGTCCGTGGTTGCGCCGATGAGACGGATATTGCGCGCGACTTTTTCGCGATACTCAACTGACCCGCCGCCCTGCGATTCCCACGCCATGAGGACCGGTGTTTCTAAACCTGCCTCGATTGCACGGGCGTCATTGTACGTGATACGCGGGCGACGGAGCCACTGCATCCACTGCTCTCGGCTGGTATCGCCAAGTTGCACGTCCGCGAATCGTCGCACTTGAAATGTGTTTGCGCCCAAGAAATTCGAGAACGAGTCTTTCATGTACTGATTCATGCCCTCGACTATCGTCACGACGGCGATCAAAAACGTGACACCAACGAACACACCGATGATCGAAAAGCTACTCTTCAGCTTTTGCGCCCAAATCATTTTGAGCGCCAGTCGGATTGCATCTAGGAAAGGCATGGTATTAGAACAAGCCTAGCGACCGGCGCGGTTGTTCCCGTCCTCCGTATTGTTGGATGCTCGCACCGCGGTGCTATCACTAAGATCTCGAATTGTTTGATACGGACCTGCTACAATCGAGTCGCCCAAGCTCAAACCGCTGATTACCTCGAAATGTTCTTCCCCCGCGATCCCGACTTTGACGGGTCTAAAATGAGCTACACCGTTAATCACCACGAACACGCCTTCGGTGTCTTCGGTGACTGTGTCGGCCGGTGTCGTCTCCGTGGCCAACGGTGTGTGTTCGCGTACCGTTAACGCGATGATTGGAACACTGAGCGATTGTTGCCGAGTGTCCGTCACGATCTTGGCGGTGCCCGAAAGATCGGGGCGGACATCCGTTGGTGGATTGGCGAGTGTAATCTCAACGTCGAAGTCCACCGCCCGGTCGCCGGCCGCGGTGCCGGCTGCCGCTTGAATGGCACTCTGCGAGATTTGTGTTACGTGTCCCACGAACGTCGTGTCGGGATACGCATCAATGGTCACCTCGGACGAATCGCCCGTCGTGAGCCGCACGACGTCAGTTTCGTCCACGCGCACGTTGATTTGGATCACCGACAGGTCGCTAATCGTCATGAGCAAGCCGGTTTCGCGCGAGAACGTGCTTGCCAGGGCGACCTCGCCTTCCTCGACGGCAAGACGGGTGATGCGCCCGGCCATCGGAGCCCGCAGAATGGTCTTGGAGAGTTGTTCGGCGGCTTCGCGGACACTGGCCTCCGCCTGAGCCACCTGATGCTCTTGCGATTGCAAAATGGCCTCAGCGACGTCGAACGACTGTTGGCTCTGCTCCAGTGCTTCGTCGGACACGAGATTTGGGTCCGTGCGGCGTAGTTCGAGTTGGCGATCCAGCGTTCGACGAGCTTGGTCGCGATTTACTTCCGCTTGCAACTTCGAAGCGTGTGCTGCTGACAGTCCGGCTTCGGCGCGTGCTGACGATGCTTCGAACTGTGTGGGATCAATACGCAGCAGCAACGTCCCGCGCTCGACCCATTGTCCTTCTTCAACAGGAATCGCGACAATACGCCCCGTGATGTCGGAGGCGACGTCCACCTTGGTCATGGGTTGTAGCTGCCCGCTGGCGGTCACCGTGGCCACGAGGTCGTGTTCTTCCACGGTTTCGAGACGGACTTCGGTGCTGTTGTCGCCACCGCGCATCGATGATAGGGCTACGAGTGCGACAACGACTAGAACTACTCCACTGATGACGATCTTACGACGGCGTGCCATCAATCTTTTTCCTTCCACATAGAGGGGTTACCGCACCGGCCTCCCAACCGCGGCCTCGAGATTG
>JAZDDD010000623.1:0-5375 GCA_036679545.1 Gemmatimonadota bacterium
GGATCGACTCACCCTTACGTCACGCGCGTTTCACAACGACCAAATGGGGCCCTTCTTACAGGATCTGTGTGAATACACCGGATTCGAAAAAGCCTTGCCCATGAACTCCGGCGCAGAGGCCGTCGAAACGGCAATCAAGGCGGTGCGTCGGTGGGGCTACTGGAAAAAGGGCGTGGAAGCCGACAAGGCCGAGATCATTGTTTGTGAGAACAACTTTCACGGTCGAACGACTACGATTGTCGGATTTTCGACCGAAACAGCTTATCTCGATGGTTTTGGCCCGTTCACACCCGGGTTCAAATCGATCCCATACGGTGACATCGACGCCCTGGCCGCGGCGATCAACCCGAACACCGTGGCGTTCCTGGTGGAACCGTTACAGGGTGAGGGCGGCGTCATCGTTCCGCCAGACGGCTTTCTCAGCGGTGCCAAGTCACTCTGTTCGGACAACAACGTGTTGTTTGTGGCCGATGAAATCCAGACGGGCCTCGGCCGTACGGGCAAGCGGTTTTGTTGCGACTGGGAAAATGTTACCCCCGACGTCATGCTTGTGGGCAAGGCGTTGAGCGGAGGCTTTTATCCCGTTTCGGCAATGTTGTCTCAGGATGAAGTGATGAGCGTTTTTCGACCGGGAGATCATGGCTCGACGTTCGGTGGCAATCCCCTCGGCGCCGCGATCGCTCGCGCGGCATTGCGTGTGATTCGAGAAGAAAAACTCGCCGAGCGGGCACTGGAGTTGGGGAATTGGTTCATGGAAGAACTGAGGCAGTTGGACTCTCCGTACATTGAGGAAGTCCGTGGTAGAGGTCTCATGGTTGGCGCGGTCGTCAAGCGCGAGCACGGCACGGCTCGCCCGTTTTGCGAAGCCTTGATGAAACGCGGCGTCCTGGCCAAAGAGACCCACGAGCAAGTTGTTCGTTTTGCGCCACCACTCGTCGTGTCCAAAGAGGACCTCGGGTGGGCACTTGAACAAGTACGCGAGGTGTTCAGTGCCGTAAGCAGCGTGGCCTAGTTCCGTGATGGGTGAACTTTTTCGGGCGGTTGCGGAGGTGGATGCACCACGGCATCTTCCACCGCCCGAAGCCATACATTCACTCTTCAAGGACGAACGGGTATGTCAGTCGCAAAAGTTACGGAAATCATCAGTGGGTCCAGCAAGAGTTTTGAAGACGCAGTTGAGACGGGAATCAAACGAGCCAACAAAACACTCGACGACATCCAAACCGCGTGGGTCAAGGACATGTCCGTGACCGTAAAAGACGGTAAGGTCGATGAGTACCGCGTGGCGCTGAAGGTCACTTTCGTTCTCAAAGGCTGATTGCATTTGGGTCGAGGCGGTGGGGAGGTACGAGGAAACTTCGTGCCCTCCCCTCCCCACACCATCTTACTCCGCCCGCAATGCTTCCAGTGGGCTTACACGACCGGCGCGGCGCGCTGGCAGGTAGGCCGCAACGAACGACACTCCGGCGAGTATCAACGGAATCACGACAAGCGTAACCGCGTCCAATCCCCGAACACCCAAGAGAAATCTCTCCACAAAACGCCCCACACCGATCGCCAACGCAAGACCAACAAGACCACCCACGGCAACGAGAATCATTCCGCCACGTACGACCAACCATGTGACGTCATGTGCTTGAGCACCCAGTGAGATACGGATACCCATCTCGCGTGTGCGGCGTGAGACAGCGAAACTCACAACACCATATAAACCGATCGAAGCGAGCACGAGTGCGAGGCACGCGAAAACGGTGAACAACATCGCAGCCATCTTCGGCAGATAAAGGATGACGTCCATGTGTTTTTCAAGAGTCCGTGCATCGGTTATGAAGAGATTTGGATCTACTCCAATCACCGCGGCACGAGCGACAACGACCAGTTCCGGGGCCGGCAAGTTTCCCTTAATAACCGCCTGCATCGACGACGCCGGATATTGCTCGAACGGCAGATAGATGTACCATCGCGGAGACTCTCCCAACGTCCGCACCTTGGCGTTTGCGGCCACACCAACGACCCGTATGTCGGTCGTTGGATCAGATTGCGTCCGAATGAACTGTCCGACAGCTTCTTGACCCGGCCAAAACCGGCTCGCGGCGACCTCGCTTACGATCGCCACCCGCGGCGCGTCTGCGCGGTCGGCTTCGGTGAACGAACGACCGCGCAGTATCGAGATACCGATCACCTCGAGGAATCCGGGCCCAACGGAAGCCGACTGAACGATACCGAACTCGTCGGGCCCAAAAAGGTCCGAGCCTGGCACCGAGAAACGGCGGCCACTATTCCAAACATCCAATGGCAGACGCTGCGTCATTGCCACATCGGTAACCGTCGGTATGTCCCGCGCTGCGGTCCATATCCGCTGGTAAAGTGCCAGGTATTCTTCTGGAGAATATCCGCTACCACGAGCGTCTACGCTCACGATGGCTGCCGGTTCCTGTGAAAAGCCAACATCGACAACCAAGGCACTCCGGAAACTTCTGACGAACAGACCTGCACCAACCAAGAGCACAAGGGACAGGGCCATCTGCGCTGCCTGCGCTGCGATCAGTACATTCTTGAGATTCACCTTTCGGTTCGTGGTGAGTCCACTGCCGGCTTCTCCTCGCAACGTGCCCGCCAGGTTCGGATTCGAAGACTTGAAGGCGGGCGCCAACCCCAGAAGGATGCCGGCCAAAGTGGACATGCCAAACGTAAAGAGCAGAACACGCCAATCAATTCCCACATCCAAATCTATCGGCATGGCAAAGTCAGGTATGAGACGAAGCATCAACTGCACTATCCCACCGGCCAAGACCACGCCGGCAAAACCTCCAAGCAACGCCAGAAGGACGGACTCGGTGAGCAACTGACGTATCACCGCGATTCGACTTGCCCCAAGTGCAAGTCGGAGAGCCATCTCCTTGCGTCTGTCCGTGGCACGCGCAAGCAGAAAACCGGCGAGGTTTGCGCACGTGATCACGAGAACCAAACCGACCAACCCAACCAATAAGATACTGATCGCGCGGATCGCGGAATCGAGGCCGGGATGTATGATGATGTCGTCGAGCGCGGTGGCATCGAATGTATGAAAACGTTCGGACCGACCGTTTTGGGCGTCTACACGATCGGCTAAAGTGTTAATGATGATATTCGCCTGTGACACCGACATGCCTGGTTGCAGCCTTGCCGTGGCGCCGCGGTTGTTGCTATCTAGACCACTTGGAAACAGGTGGCCTTCCATGCTCATTGGCAGCCAGATGCTCGGAGAAAAGCCGGGTGCCTTCCCCCGAAACGCCGGTGTGATGACGCCGATAACGGTATAGGCGCGCGCATTGACTCGCAGTGTTGAACCGATGACAGCAGGATCGGCACCGAATCTGTTCCGCCAGAACGCATGACCCAAAAGAACAACGGGATGTGTTTCCGGCGTTGCATCTTCTTCGGCAAGAAACGTTCGCCCAACAACGGCCGGCACGCCCAGTACGTCGAAATAGTTGCCATTCACAATTTCCGCGTACACGGTTTCTTCAGGGCCGTCCAGACCACCGACACGGCCAACGAACTGTTTGTACGATGTGATGCCCGAGAACACATCTCGTCCGTGTTCTAAGAAGTCGTCATAATCACGACGGCTAATCATCGAGAAATTGCCCCCGCGAGACGCGCGTGAAACTTCGACGAGTCGCGATGACTCGGCATAGGGCGGGTCATGAAAGAAAATTCCGTTGACAAAACTAAAAAGCGCGGTATTGGCCCCGATACCCAATGCCAAAGTGAGAATCGCCACGACCAGAAACCCGGGGCGTTTTCTTAACGAACGAACCGCAAAGCGAATGTCGTTGATCCACTGGTCCATCGAGCCTCCCTTGCTCCTCGTTGTTGTGCGTGCGCCGGTTAGAACGCCGGCAGGAAGTATTCGTGCCGCGACGGCCGAGGAGATCGACCGCACACGCCCAATGGCGTTGACCACTGCACTCCCGCGCGTGCTCACTCGATCAAGTTCTTCAATGAATTCGGAAGCCGTAGGCCGGTGACGACACTCCAGAGACATGGTCCGCTCGATTAATCGCGCTATACCGTTGGGAATCTCGGGGACAATCGTGCGGACACTCGGAACGACCGTCGTAAAACGTTGCGCAACGATCTCCATCGTCGTCGTTCCCTGAAATGGCGTCTCACCCGTCAACATCTCGTAGAACACGCAACCCAAGCTGTAAACGTCCGCTAGTCCATCGACCTCTTCACCGGCCACCTGTTCAGGGCTCACATAGGCGGGCGTGCCAGCCGACGAGTCGATCGCATCGCGGCTCGCCCACGACAGTGCCTCGAGGTGTACCGTGCGCGAGATTCCGAAATCGGCGAGGTAGGCGTGATCCTCTGCCAATAAGATATTGGCAGGCTTGACGTCGCAATGAACAACGCTTTGCTCGTGTGCCGCGTGGAGCGCTCGGGCCACGTCCCGAATAATTGGCACGGCGTCACCAAATGTTAACGTGCCGTTTCGGATCCGATCCCGAAGTGATCCGCCGCGGACATACGGCATGACATAAAACGGGTATCCTGCGGCCTCATCCGCGTCGAGCACCGTCAGAATGTTGGGATGTTCCAGTCGCGTCGTAAAGCGTATCTCACGGAGGAACTGTTTGACCCCAATACCGCTCACCGCCTCCGGCGACATGACTTTGATCGCCACCAACCGACCTAATTTGACGTCGCGCGCCAGGTACACCGTTCCCATCCCGCCATGGCCCAACTCATGGTCGATCACATAGCGATCATGTAGAGCGGCTTGAAAATCGGCACCCGACTGATGCGTCCATTCGTCCCCGTCGATGACCTCGAACAAGTCATCGAACGAGAGACCGAAACCCTCCAAAAGCTTGTCCCGCGTCCTCGGCGACAAGAAGGGGTGCTTGCCGTTGGCGATTTCCGACAGATGCCCTCGGGACAGGCCAAGTCGCATCGCCCAGTGATTCTGTGTGATGTGACTTCGAGCGAGTTCCCGGACGAGCCGGTCTCGTTTTAGCTTGACACGCATGGTGCTTTTTCGGTTGACTCCGCAGAAGGCCCGAATACATAACGCATCCCTCGACCGGTAGTTTGGGCCTGGGCAAAAAAAGTGTTCGAGACCGTTCGAAAAGCACCTTAGGTATGGGTTTTCGGGTAGGTTTGGTGGGGCCTTAGGGATCGCACGCCCAAAAAACCCGTGGCCCTATCTTGCCGACCTGGCTATTTGGACATGCCAATGACTCGGAGACGGTCACTAGCCCAGCACGCGACGGGTCGTCATCTTACATTTCAGCCCACAGGGAGGCCTTGGGCCCCTCAAATCGCTTTAGCCTATCTAATGAATACGCGGAGGACTTGATCAGTGGCGCGTGGAGCCTGGATTCGAC
>JAZDDD010000624.1:0-6197 GCA_036679545.1 Gemmatimonadota bacterium
TATCTCGGTGACCCCCTTCTCTGGCCCGAAATTTACCGCATCAATCCTACCGTTGTCGAAGATCCGCATTGGATCTATCCGGGAGAACGGCTGCAACTGGCTGGTCTCGATTCGATGTTGGTCGCAGGGCCTATACCACGGCAGCCGGTCCAACCGCCAGCGGACAACAGAGGCGGATCGACCATCTTTTCCCGTAACCGCTCTGACGGCCCCGTCCGGTCCGCCGTGCTCCCGGCCAGTGGTCGCGTAGTTCGTCGGCACCAATTCTACTCGGCGGGATTTCTGACCGAACAGGAAGAATTGCCGTGGGCAGCGTTGTTGGGTGCCACGGATCAGTCCACCTATGGGACGTTGACGGAGATGTCCGCGGCCACGCTCGGCGAGACAGTGCTGCTCCGAGTCCCGGAAGACGCAAACTATCAAATCGGCGATTCGTTACTTGTCGCGCGGCTGATGCCGGAAGTGGATGATTGGGGACACATTGTCTTGCCCACCGGTGTCGCGCAGGTCACGGCCATGGAGGGGCGGCGGGTAGCCGCTCGCATCATCCTTCAGTTCTCGCGTGTTGCCGACGGTCAGGTTGTGCTTCCGCTGGAGCCGTTTGTCGATATGTCTGGCGCAACGCCGGTGACCGTGGAAGACGGCATGCGAGCCTCAGTGATAGCCACCCGCGATGGCAGTTTGATTCCAACACAACGGGACATTGTTTTCATTGACGTTGGACGGGAAGACGGGGTGGTCATTGGTGATGTATTCGAGGTTTTGTTGCCGCGTGAGCTAGGTCAGATGGATCGTCGTGTAGGGCTGATGCAGATTGTGCATCTGCGTGCCAACTCAGCTTCCGGTTCCATCTTCTCTGTCCAAGACCTTGGGATCACAAAAGGGGCACCGGTGCGGCTCGTTCGAAAAATGTCCACCTAACCCACACTTGCCACCTTCCTTACAATCATCTACATACAACTCCGCTAGCCCGTCGGCCCTTTTAGAGGCCGTCGGGCTAGATTGGTGTACACGGCTTTGTCTCCTCTCAGAAGGTCCGCATACCCTGTAGAGGTAGGGTTTTGGGGACGTTGGGGGAACAAGCGTTCAGAAGAGCACGTGTAGCGTGTGGGACGTACGTGACGTCTTGCGAGTAAACGGGGTGAGGAACACGAAGTATGGCTGATCGAGTCTTAGTTACCGGTGGTGCTGGTTTTATCGGTTCCCACATTGTCGATCGTTATATCGAAGGCGGTTACGACGTCACGATTCTCGACGATCTTTCCTCCGGACGGCGGCAAAACATCCCCGAGTCCGCGACGTTCGTCGAAGGTTGCGTGACGGATGAAGCAAGTCGAGACCTCATTGCGTCTGGCGGGTTCGCGATCGTGAATCACCACGCCGCACAGATTGATGTGCGGGTGTCGGTGAGTGACCCGCTCAAAGACCAGCGAATTAATATTGGGGGTTTGATTAACGTGCTCGAAGGAGCACGCATCGGACGTGTTGGGCGTATCGTTTTCGCGTCATCGGGAGGCGCGATGTATAAAGACACCGATCAACTTCCGAACACCGAATCGGCCACCAAGTTGCCGTTGTCGCCGTACGGGGTCAGCAAGCTGAGTTCCGAGTATTATCTGGCATGTTACCGCCAGCTTTTCGGGCTACCGACGGTCGCCCTACGATATTCCAACGTATACGGTCCGCGGCAAAGCCCGGATGGAGAGGCCGGGGTGGTGTCGATTTTCGGGAATCGTCTCACGGCAAACGCTCCGATAACGATATTCGGCGATGGGACGCAAACACGTGACTATGTGTTTGTCGGTGATGTGGCGGCCGCAAACTTTCTTGCATCGACGAGTGAACTGCCCGAGCCCGGTGATATCGATGAGATGGCGTTCAATGTGGGCACGGGCGTTGAAACGACGGTGAACGAGTTGGCGCAAGCCCTGCTGGACGTTTCTGGCGTCGAAGTACCCATTCAACACCAGGACGCACGCGCGGGCGAAATGCAACGTAGTTCCGTAGATCCCACGAAATTGCGAACCCGTTGGGGTTGGTCTGCGCAAATGTCGATAGAGAACGGATTGAAGATCACGTACGATTGGGTAGCGAGTCAGCAATGACGTTACGCCAAGTTGGTGGTGCGTTGCCCAGTACGCCGCTGGAATTGGTAACAGCGGCAAGTGTTCCGACACTCATCATCCTCGGTGTCATCGCCCTCTTTTCCGTCATCACGGGTTTTCTCCTTGTCATGAAATGGTGGCAGTTCCGACGCGTACGGCGCGAGGCCGATCGTTTTTTTGGAGAACTCGAGCGCACCGTACGGTTGGAGGACGCGTACCGTGCGGTGATGAAGCTTCCGCAATCACCGTATCGGCGTCTGCTTCGGGAGGGCGTCAACTTCTTTTCCGAACTCCGTCCGGGTGCGTTACAGCAAACGGGTGAAGGCCAGACGCATCATGCGCCCTTGGCCCAGACACAGCTCGACGTGCTGAAGATGATGTTCTCGAAGGAGGTGTCGGCGGAGCGTGATCTCATGGCGCGTTTCATTCCGTGGCTTGCGACCATTGGCTCAGTCAGTCCACTGTTGGGTTTGATGGGCACCGTCCTAGGTGTGATGAATGCTTTTCTTGGTATTGCAACCGGCGGATCCGGCAACATTGCTGCCGTGGCTCCGGGTGTTGCCCAAGCCCTCGTGACGACGGTGGCGGGTTTGGCTGTCGCGATTCCCGCGGTGATTGGCTACAACGTTTTTGTGAACCGGCTCGGTCTGTTCGCTGGCGAACTCGAGGGATTTGCACAGGAGATTGTCGGAACCATGGCACGTGAAGGGCGTGTCTGACGTGTTGGATAAAGGTGGTCTCCACGGACACGGCGAACTGCCGCTTCGTGCGGACGTCAACATGACATCATTGGTGGACGTGGCGTTTGTCCTTCTGATTATTTTCATGATCACAGCTCCCGTTATGCAGGGTGGCGTGGATGTGCAACTGCCACGAGCCGACGCACAACCCATCCAACCCAAAGAAGGTCTCATTCTTTCGGTGAACCAGGCTGGCAACATATTCATCGACGGCAGTGAATGGACGTATGATGAGTTCAGGATTGCGCTTCCTCCATTGGTGCAGGCACGAAATCCAAACGGTGCGTACATCAGGGCCGACGAACGCGCGCAATATGGCGACGTCGTGCGTGTCCTCGCACTTTTGCGGGCGGCGGGCATCACAGATGTCGGCTTGGTTGTCGAAGACGAAGGAAACTAAATGGCCACGCGTGTGCGCAGGGTGTCAGAGGATCGGTGGAATCCTGGGGGTGGAGGTATTGCCTTTGTAGGTACGGTTGTGCTCCATGTGGCAATGGGTGCGGTCATCCTTGCGAGTACCGGTCCGCGTGCTGTCGAACAACCCCCCGTCTACGCGGTGCGACTCATTGCTGCGCCACGCCCCACAGATGATCGACCCAGACCTGAAGTGGTTCAACGGCCGACCCAGCAAGAACCCGCGGTTCAAACGTCACCAACACCACCGCAGACTGAACCGGAAGTGGCCGTCACCCCGCCGGAACCTGATATCGAACGTGAACCCAACCCCCAAGCCAATCCCGAAGATGATGTCGAACCGGAAACGCCATCGACTGGTCGTGATCAGGGAACGCTTGATATTCCAGGGGTAGATTTTCCTTACCCCGGTTACCTCCGGAACCTCGTTGCACAGGTATACCGGCGGTGGAGCAGACCCGCCGGAAACGTTTCGTTACGGGCGGAGGTGTTGTTCTTTGTCAGACGGGACGGTTCCATGACGAATTTTCAGTTCGTTCAGCGTTCCGGTAATCTTGCGTTTGATTTGCGTGCCCAAGGGGCGGTAGAGGCTGCTGGGAACTCGGGAGCTTTTGGTCCGCTGCCCGACGGATACCCAGACGATGTGTTGCCTGTCAGTTTCTTTTTTGACCCAAGTACCCTGAGGTAGACATCTGAATCGTGATGTTTAAGACGCTTTTCCTGTTCGCGATTGCCGCCAGTGTGTCGCCACTGTACGCGCAGGATTCAATACCGCCAATTGATCGTGGCGTGCGAATTGGCATTACCTATCGGCCGGGCGTACGGCCGGGACTGCTTGTGTTAGGGGGCAATCGATCCACCGTCCTCGATTCCGCGCGAGCAATTCTGACACGTGATCTCGATTACAGTGACGAATTCGAAATGATCACACTGCCCATGGGTGACAGTCTGTCGCTCGGGATAGGGCGGGGAAGTGACGAGACGGCGAGTAGCGCGTCGCAAGAACAGTTCATCAATTACGCGCTGTTTGCGGTGTTGGGGGCGGAATTCGCAGTGAACGTACACGCGGAGGATGATTCTTCCGTCGTCATGACGTTACTCGACGTCCAGGGGCGACGTTTTCAACGACAAGTGCGGATGAGGTCGGTCGATCCCTCGGATCACGATTTTCGACTCGAAATTCATAGTGCCGCCGATGAATTCGTTCGTGCGACGACGGGTGTCCCGGGGGTTGCGTCCACACGGATTCTTTTCATCAACCGTGGCCGGATTTATCGGACGGACTCCGATGGAGCGGATACACGGTCCATTTCGCCTCCGGAGGTCGAGGCCATGTCCCCGGCGTGGGCGCCGGACGGCCGTGAAGCCGCATATATGGAGTTTCCGGGGACGCTTTACCGGCATGACATCCGATCCGGGTCACGTCTGACGGTTTCTCCGACGGTGGAATATCAGAATTTCACGCCGGAGTATTCACCAGACGGCCGCATACTCGCGTTCTCCCGCGCCACGTCCGACGGAACCCACGTTTATACGTATAACCTCGCTGCTGACTGTTGTTTACAGCGCTTGACGGTAGGTCGGCTTTACGATAACCTGTCACCTACATTCAGCCCGGATGGACGGAGGATTGCGTTCGTGTCAACGCGGTCCGGCATCGCGCAGATTTACGTGATGGATTCCGATGGGACGGGACAGGAGTTGTTCGCACCTTTCGACTATGGAGTCACCGGTGCGTCGCACGCTCCTCAGTGGTCGTCGGATGGTTTGTATGTGGCGTTTCATCGCGCCATTGATCGTGTGCCTCAAATCTTTGTTATGGAGGTCGCGACCCAAACCGTCCGTCAGCTCACGAGTCTCAGCCGGAACTCTGATGCTAGCTGGGCGCCGGATAGTCGCCATCTGTCGTTTGTGTCCAACCGTACTGGATCGCGGCAGGTGTGGATCATTGATATTCGGACGGGACGAACACGGCAGCTAACCCGCTTGGGCGAAGCCCGGTTGCCGGCTTGGTCCCCGCGGATTATCGAGCAGGTACCCAACAACTAACTGGAGAGAAAATTGCGACTCACTGTGCCACTAACCGCTGGAGTTGCCGTCATCCTCGTCGCGTATGCCTGCGGCGGCGGACCGCCACCTCCACCACCGGGTCCCGATCTTGATTCTCTCAACGAAGCCCAGCGTGTCCGCGATTCTATCGAAGCGGCACGACGCGCTCGAGAGGACAGTCTCGAACGAGTGCGTCGAGACCGTGAACGGCTCGAAAGTACCCGTAGTGATTCTCTGGATACCATGCGTCGCGCTTCGGAGCGGGTCAGGCAACAGCTCGAGGTCATGGTGCATTACGAATACAACGTTGCCAGGGTTCGAGCCGAGGACGCCCGCATTCTGGACGCCAAACTTGCCATCTTGCAGGTTAATCCAGGTTTGCGGATACAGGTATCCGGCCACTGTGATGACCGGGGATCCGACGAGTACAACTTGGCGCTGGGGAATCGACGGGCGTTGGCGGCCAAGCAGTATCTCGTAGACCGTGGGATTGATGAGAGCCGGATCTCGACGGAATCCTTTGGCGAGGAACGACCGCTCGATACCGGCATGAACGAGTCCGCCTGGGCCCTCAATCGGCGCTCGGAGTTCTCGATTACTGCCGGCGGTGCCCAGTTGCGTGAACCTGGAGACAGGTGATCAAAGCTCGGATATTCGCGCTCTTCCCGGTAGCCGCAGTTTTGACGGGTTGTGCGTTGAAGGGCGATGTTCGCCGGGTTGAACGGCAACTCATCGAGATGAAGGACGAAACGGCGCGCGCAGATTCGGCGCACGCCGTTTCGTTGGCTCGTATTCTCTCCGAGATCGAGGGGCTGCAGGCTGCGGTTCACGATTCGCTCGAAGCGCAGCATCGTTCCATTCAGGCAATCGGCGGAGAGTTTCGATCCGA
>JAZDDD010000625.1:0-7080 GCA_036679545.1 Gemmatimonadota bacterium
GCAACGGCACCTACACGGCCTCTTACACACCCACCGGAGCGGGCACGGATAACGTGACGATCACGCTGAACACGGTCGCCATCAGCGGTAGCCCATACACCAGCGTGGTGAGTGCCGACGCGTTCGAGATGGCCGCGAACGTGACGCCAGGTTTATTTCAGGTCGGGGCCCCACTCGAGGCTTCTTCCACGCTTGAATTCGCCCCGGAATCCATGAGAACCCGTGGCATGGTCGCTATTGGAGGCGCTCTCGCAGAGAACACCAATAAGCACCAACCTGTTGCTGTGGTGCGACTTGGTACGAGTTTTCGCTCCAGGATCACTGCTGGAACGGGAACTGCAAGGGCAACCTCGGTCGACGGAGAAGACCGCGGAAAGCACCGCCACTGGCCCGGTACCTTTTGGCCCCCAGCCACGGCAGGCGAGGCCTCCGCGAACAACCTCAACAACAGCACGGTCCGGGCATAACGCCCGCATACAACGCGGATATAGATTGATAGCTCTATGAAGTGCCCCTGTTGCGAAGCCGCCGAGGTCTCCTCGGGAACCGACACCTGCGATCTGTGCGGGTATTCCACGCAGGCCAACGCCGTAGCCACGGCCGAGGGTGGAGCACCTGACGGCAAAGGGGCAGATCCGTCTAAAACCGCCGTCAAGCTCGGCGATTCTGTCGAATCTGGGCATGCGAAGGCCATTACCATCCGCCTCAAAGACGGGAAAGGCAAGGCCCTAAAGGCTGGCGGCGACAAGATTGTTGTGGCGGTGACCGGCGCGAATCGCGCACAGCCCAGAGTTACCGACGTGAAAAACGGCAGTTACACCGCTAGCTATACGCCAACGGTCGCTGGCACGGACCGCCTGGCCATTACGCTCAATGGCGTACCTGTCGCTGGCAGCCCATTCACCGTTGACGTGACACCCGGCCCACCGGACGTCAATCGAACCACAGCCAAAGTATCCGAGGGTACTGCTGGACGACCCACGAAGATTCCAATCGACGTGTTCGATGCGAACAGCAACCAGGTACTCGACGACGACACCGCGATCGACGTCACCGTCCAGGGCGCTAACGACGGCGCGGGCGTCACCATCTCAGAAAAGTCCGGTAGCTCTTTTGAAGCTATTTACACGCCGACTAAAACCGGTATCGATGAAATAGCGGTGTCGCTAAGCGGTGTGGAAGTCGCGGGGAGTCCGTTCACGTCAACGGTCAAACCTGGCGCGGCTGACCCCGCGCAATGCGAGGTGAAGGTTCCCAGACGTGGTGTACCGGGGCAGGGTGCCACGATCACGGTGAAGACACGTGATTCAAATCGCAACTATCGTCGTGTGGGTGGCGATTCCGTAACCATCCAAATGGCGCGGCCGACGAAAACAAAACTCGAAGTGCGGGACGTTGGCGACGGAACGTATACGGCCATCTACACACCGGCGGCTCCCGGGACCGATGAGATCGTCGTACAGGTCAACGGCGAGCCGCTTCCGGACAGTCCCTTCAAAACAGAAATCGAATCTGGTACTCCGGATGCCGGCCAGACCACCACGACAATTCCGCCGGGCGTTGCAGGGGACCAATCAACAATTACCGTCACGATTCGTGATAAACGCGGGAATACACTCACGGGCGCTCCGGCCGACCTGGCAATCTCGGTCACCGGGGCCAATACCGCGGATCCGGAATTCAAAGAGAGTTTGGACGGTGTTTATTCCGCGATTTACGTCCCGATGGCAGTCGGAACCGACCGTGTTGTCGTCACAGTTGACGGGGTTGAAGTTCCCGGCAGTCCGTTTGAGAGCGATGTCGAAGCCGGTGACGTCGATCCCGCCGATTGCGAACTCACTGTTCCCTCCGACGCACGCGTGGGAGTTGCCGTCCAGCTGGAGCTTAAGACAATCGACGGTTCCGGGAACCGGATAGCACACGGCGGAGAGACGGTTGAAGTCGTTGTAACCGGTAGTAACGATGGCATCGACGTCGAAGTGAACGACCTGCAGGACGGAACGTACAAGATGACGTACGTTCCCGAAAAGAACGGCGAAGATCAGATCGTCGTCGCCGTCAACAACGTCGATGTGTCCGATGACGCATCCGTGATTGTCATTGAGACCGGATCGGCTTCGGCTAGCGAAACGGAGGTGAAACTCGGCAATGGTCGGTCGGGTGTTGAAACACGTCTAACCGTCACGACACGGGACGCTTTTGGGAACCAGTTGTCCGATGGCGGCGAATCTGTCACGATGCGTGTTGAAGGCGCCAACGCCGGTACACGCATTGTCGTGCGCGATAATCACAATGGCACATACTCCGGGACCTACACACCGACCAAGGCCGACATCGACTACGTAGCCGTGTTGTTAAACGGGGAAATGATCTCGGATAGCCCGTGTACGTCGGGCGTGGAACCCGGACCGGGCGATCCAGCTGGTACAACCGCAACACACCCGTCAAGCAGTCGCGCCGGCGCCCTAACAAACGTCTCGATATTCGTCCAAGATGCACACGGGAATGCTGCCAAGGGTGCCATTGAAGATATCAACGTCACGGTACAGGGACCGAACGCAAAGGCCGAAGTAAAAATCGAGGGGAAGGACGGCACGTACCTCGCCAAGTTCACGCCGACAATCTCGGGGTCTGACGACATCATCATCGAACTCGGCGGTCAGCAGATAGCGGATAGCCCGCTCGTTCACACGGTAGAAGCCGGCGAAGTCGACGCTCTCAAGTCTGACGCCACAGGTCCCACCGAAGGCCGCGTGGCCGAACTGTACACGTTAACGGTTTTCGCGCGGGACAAATTCACCAATCAGTGCAGCGCTGGCGGGCACGTGGTCGAAGTTGCCCTCACTGGGGCAAATGACGGTCCGCGGGTCGAAGTCATCGACAACGAAGACGGGACGTACAGCGCGTCGTACACACCCAAGAACCCTGGTGCGGACCGCGTAGCCGTGAAGTTGAATGGTGTCCACATCGGTGGAGACCCTGTCAGACCCCAGATCCAAGTCGGTGGCGCATCGGCATCCTCGACCCTGGAAGTCCCTGACGGACGCGCGGGCAAACCCACCAAGGTCTTGATCACCGCTCGCGATCAATCCGCCAATGCGTTGCCCACAGGCGGTGACCGTGTGGTGGTTAGTGTTTCGGTGGCAAATTCAGCGACGCCTACGGTTGAGGATCACGGTGACGGGACGTATACGGCAACGTACACGCCTACACATGTAGGTTCGGACTATATCTCGGCGACGATGGGCGGAACACCTATCAACGGCGGACCGTTTCTTTCAAAGGTCACCGCCGGCCCACTTGATGCCGAACGGACCCGTGTTGTCGTCCCGCCGACCGGGATGGCAGGTGCGGCCACCGATATCGCTATTCATGCATGCGACCTGCATGGAAACGAAATCCAACACGGCGGTCAGCAGTTTGTTGTGCAAATTGACGGTGTGAACGACTCGACTACAGCGGAATTCACCGACAACAACGACGGCACATACACGGTCTCGTATACCCCCACCCGAGTTGGTGACGATACGGTCACCATCAGGTTGCCAGGTGGAGAGAACGTCGGGGGCGGTGAATTCAAATGCACCGTGGCTCCCGGGGACCCAGACAGGAAACAGACGACTGCAATTTTCCCGGACGGCATCGTCGGTATGCTCACGCGTGTCTCCGTAACAGTACGAGATAAATACAGGAATAGAGTTCCCGCCGGAGACCGTGTTACGCTGACGCTGGAAGGCGCCAACGAACTAACAGCTTTACAGGTTACCGATCATCGCGACGGTACGTTTACGGCTACGTACACGCCTACAACGTCAGGGGACGACCGACTTGTCGTTACGATCGACGACAAGGTGATTGACGACGGCCCGTTTGGCGCGGTTGTACACGCCGGACCAGGTTCTTCGGGTCGTGCCCTCGTGGAAGTTGGTCACGGCGTTTGTGGCCAAGAAACCGTTATAACAATTACAGCTCGGGATGAGTTCGGCAATACAGCCAAACGAGGTGGGGATGTCGTCACGGTATCGATTGACGGTGTCAATGCCGGTACGAGCGTAAAGTGCGTGGACAACGGAGACGGGTCGTACGAAGCGACGTACATGCCGACGGTGCGCGGGACCGATTTTGTTGTCGTTCGGATGAACGCGGGTGATGTTGAAAAATCACCGTTCAAAAGCAATGTTGCGGCAGGCGATATAGACGTTGGTCACACCGAAGTCGTCGTCCCCGCCGGCACGGCTGAAACGCGGACTGGTATGTCCATCCTTACGCGCGACGCATTCAACAACCGAATCACGAAGGGCGGCGCATCGGTTGTCGCTAAGGTCGAAGGGGCAAACATCGGCGCCACCGTCGATCTGACGGACAACGACGATGGGACATACACGCTGACATACGTCCCGCACGATAGTGGCATCGATACGATCAATATCAATGTGAATGAGAGACCGACCGACGGCAATCCGTTTACGTCGGTTGTTGCCGCCCCGCAAGTCGTGGCACAAGAAGAAGCGCGTGTAGAGTCCGATACAGATCTCGTCGAGGATGAACAGACGAAAACCATAGACGCCGTCGCGACGGACGTTACGCAGACGATGGACGCGTTGCCGGTGGTGGAACGACCTGATCCCGAGGCCAGCAACGACGACGCTACGGCAGAGACAATAGTGATCGAAGCAGTGGCGGAGTCCGCCGAACCACCCGAGGCCGCGGTTGCGATGGATTCCGCGGCTGATATCGCGGTGGACGAGACGCTCGTAGAGGAGGAAGAAAAAACTCAAGTCATTGAAGCAGTCAGTGCGGAACTGAACGAAACAAAAACTCCGCACGACGAAAAAACTCAAGTTGTAGAAGCAATCACACCCAAGGCCGCTCGGGAAGCCGCGGAGTCCGCAGCGGACCTCGATCTCGAAGACCAGGACCCACACTCGACGACCACAATCGAAGCCGCCGCAACGATTGAGATGGAACCGGTTCGCCCCGCGCCGGCAATCGAAAGGGAACCCATACGCCGGTCGCCGCCGGTGGATCACTCCGAATTACACCCGTTTGTCGTATGTCCGCGGTGTTCATCGACGGTCATTGCGCCGGACCATAAGCGATGTGATTGGTGTGGTTGGGACGTTGCACAACTCATTCCGGGCCACGTAACCATTGCAGACGAGTCCAGTAACGCCTTGCCGGAGACACCGTCGGAGTTGGACGAGTTGGTTGCAAAAGAACTCGGCGACCAGTTCGATATTTCTACCGTGTTGGCCCGTGGTGATGACTGGCTCATCGCCGTAGCGAATTTCCCCGATGGTAGCGAACCGTCGCTCGTGCGGGTCTGCGCAAAACCGGGCGCGGTTGGGGCTTTGGAAGCGTTCAGACGCGACGCTAGTCGCGTCAAGAAGGTCAAACACCCACGTGTGATCCCACTGGAGCGTGCCGGTGCAACTGATTCGCTCGCATGGTATTCGACACGGCTCGTGCGAGGAAGGACGCTCCGCGCATATCTGCAGACGGCGGATCGGCTCCCCGTTGACGCGGGCGTCATGGTTTTCCAGCAAATTACTGACGCCCTCGACCATCTCCATAAGGCGGGCGTTTACCACGGGAGCCTTACAACAAACGCAATCGTCATTGATGAAAACAACCAGGCTTGGCTGACGTTACCACCGTTGGCGGGTTTCGAAGCAACGGATGAGTCGGAGCGGTTTGAATACATGCCTCCTGAAAGCTTTGAGGGGCACGACAAAGACGCAACCGTTGATCAATATTCTTTGGCAGTTTGTGCCTACGAGAGTTTGAGCGGCGCCCGTCCTTTTAGTGGCGGCAAGACGAAACGGGATTTTGCCGCGCTGCACGAACAGCGAGTTGCGCCACGGCTGTCAGAATTGCGGAGAGAAATTCCTCTCCACGTCTCTACCGCAATCGAACGTGCCATGGAACGGCGGGCGGATCGCCGTTTTGATTCGATCGCGACGTTTGGCTCATCGCTCAGTGCGCCGACGGATATCGAGCCGTTGCGTGTACCCAAGCAACGCGCAAGTCGCCGCGCAGACACCCGTGTGTTTGTCATCGATAAACCACTGCGTCCATTCCCAAGTCGTCGCATTGGGATGGCCGCCACGATCACGCTGTTGCTGTTCGGTGCGCTGGAATGGATAAATAGACCGGTAGAGTCGGTCTGGGCAACCGTGGACACGGCGCCGATAGAAGATCCGATAGCGGCAACGATCGACTCGTTACGCGCGATCCAGCAAGATTCGTTAGCTTTGCTAGCAACTGAGCCAGAACCACCCCCGCGGCGTCCTACTCGACCAGCCGTTGACAACACGCCTGCGCGGTTGTGGGTAAACAGCCAACCAACGGGACAACTGTGGATCGACGGACTCTTGATGGGGTTTACGCCGCAGGCCAACATATCCGTCGCTCCGGGTCCGCACACGATCCGGGTGGTGCGGCTCGGTTTCGCTAACTATGAAGAGAACATTACTTTGGCACCGGGGGATTCAATCCGCTTGACTACAATTCAGCTTCTGCCGAGGTAACGAGGCTGCATGGCTCACCGCTTGGCGCTTGTCTTATTCCTATTCGTCCTGGGCAATCCGGCCTTTTGTGCGGCACAAACCGTCAATCAGCTCATGAATCGGGGGTTACAGGAGTATCAGGACCTCAACTACATCGAGGCGGCCCGTTTACTAGGCGAGGCCGTTGGACAGCTCGAAAAACGGTCCGATGATTACCGCAGGGTCATGCCGTATCTTGCGGCGAGCCACGTGTTCTCAGGTACGCTGGATTCCGCCGCGGCCGCCTTTACGGAACTCTTGATCCACAACCCAAGATACCGGATTGATGAGTTGACCTTCAATCCAGAGGTATGGGCGTTGTTCGAATCGGTACGGAGAAACACCGCCGCCGTCGATGTGGAAGTGCCACCCCAAACCGGAATCCTCGTCAACCAAAATGGCGTACTGACGGCACATGCCTTCGTGACCGCACGGCACTATGTACTCGTTGAAATCCAGAACAGTATTGGTGGTAGGCTTACACGTCTGTATGGGGGATTCATCGACGATAGCCTGGAGATCGAGTGGGCAC
>JAZDDD010000626.1:0-4382 GCA_036679545.1 Gemmatimonadota bacterium
GGCGGCGATGCAATCGCGCTTGAATTCGTAGACGTTGTATTCGTACCCCGGGTCGACGATGTCGATGAGATGACTTCGGACCGTGAGACCATCGACCGTGTAGTCTTTGAGATCCTTCCCGGTCCCGATGTCCATGTGCCGGTACACCTGACGAGAGTCGGCGCCAATCACCTCTCCGTTCATCGCCGCCGCCACCTGGGCCGCGAGACGAGTCTTTCCGGCAGCCGTGGGACCCAGGATGCAAATCAACGGGATCGGTGGTTCAGCCATGGAGGTCGTCCTCGCGACGGTAATGGTCTTCCATTTTGAAGAGCATCCGGCGTATCCCGTCCAGTTCCGCAGTGCTCAGATCGGCGAGCGGCCGTTCACGGAGTACCGACAGCCAGTGCGACACTTCGGTCTCGGTTCCGGGCAGGACGCTCCCATGCCGGCTCAGCCAATCGATCAACGTCGCGCGATCGTCGCTCGGCGTCTTACGGTATTCGGCTTTTAGGTATTGCAAGATGCGGAGCCCGTCGAGTCGCTCGTGACACGCACGGACAAATCGGTCCAACGTCTTGTGGTTCTCGCGCAAAGGTCGCCAGGGGTCTGCGGTGTTGGTCTTCTCCCGCAGGAATCCGTCCAACGGAGTCTCGACGGGCGCGGTGAACAAATCGGGGAAGGCCTCGGTCGTGCGGCGAACCCGGTCGAAGAGTTCCGGTGGATAGAGTGGATAGCGGTCGGCGTATTCGCCCTCGCACGCCGCGACGATGGCTTGACCGGTACCAACGGGCACACGCCACGACTTGCGGGTTGCAGGAGCCACCGGAGCATCGGACCAGTGAAGCACACGTCCGTATTTGGTCAGTTTCTGTAAGAAGTAAAAGTCCTCCCCGCTGGTGCGCGGTGTTAGGCCTCCCACCTTTCGGTAGACATCCACCGGCAGCGCGATGGCAGAGCCAAGCGCTGTGAATGAGTAGGGAGACTCGATGCGCCACAGGTTGAGTGCATAGAAACGCATGTAGATCTCGTAGCCCAGCATCGCGCGCGTTACGGCTTCGTCCTGCGTAAGTGGATGGAAGTAACGTGCGGCCATACCACAGGCAGCCGGATGCCGGGCGAACGCAGCGACGAGTGACTGGAGGTATCCCGGGGGCGTCAGCGTGTCGGCATCCAGGCTGACGATGAGATCGTGGGGAGCAGCGTCAGCACAGATCGCATCCATCAATTCTTTCCGGGCGTGGCCGACTCCGTCTCGCTTCGGCGGCCAACCGCGACCCGGCGAGGACCGGTCGATGATGCGAAGGTCGAGGTCCGTGATATCGCAGAGCAGCTGGAGACAGGTCTGGTTTGCCTCGCACACGGCGTGACGATCGGCGTCATGTTGCCAGGCCTCCGGTTGGTTGACGCAAACCCACGTGACAAATCGCACCCCGTCTTGTTGCCGAAGCGCGTCGATGCAGCCGGGAAGGTGCTCAACCTCGTCCTGAATGGGGATAGCTACGTGGACGGTCGTCACGGTTAAATCTCGGGTGACTACTTCTGCATCCCCCGCGGCGCCAGGGGGCCCGCGAAACACCGGTCATTCCGGCCTTCGGACTTCTCGGTATGGATCGACTGTTCCGGCTCGCTCAACAACCACCGAAGCGTCTTCACCACCCGGGGCGTGACCTTGTTGTACGGCATTGGGATCAAGATACCGGCTGGCCGGTGACGATGCCACGAGGGACGGAGAGCAAGTTGTGCCAGGCTGCGGACAACGTCGTGAATCAGTATGGTCCCATTTTAGACTATTAAGGAATACTGTTTGTTGTTGCGTGCGGAGCGCGGCGGAACCTGAGGTGCCGTCTACACGAGCCACATCGCCGGCTCATTTGATTTGCATGCACCCCGGTGGCAACGTAACGGCGCAGATGGGCGGGGTCCACACACACCGATCGCCCGCAACCGATGGACAACGGTGTGAAACGATTACCTGGCTGACCGAGTTGGTCCGCTATGCAGGAGGATTTCAGGGTGGTACGATCGGACCGAGACCAAATACGGACGCTCTGGGGCGTGGGCCTGCTGGCGTTACTCCTTTCTGAGCCTATTGGGGCACAGTCGAGTTCCTACCTAGACGATCACGCAATCGATGGTATCGACGCGATCTTCGCCGACTATCTGGGCCTGGATCGCCCCGGGTACGCCGTAGGCGTGGTGGAAGACGGTGAGCTTCGTTACGCCAAGGGCTTCGGAGCAGCAAACCTCGACCACGGAATCCCGATTTCGACGTCTTCGGTGTTCAATGTGGCGTCGCTCTCGAAGCAGGGCAGCTCTGGGGATCCTCGTGATGCGGGGCGAGATCAACCTCGAGCACGAGGTAGAACGATATGTTCCGGGTTTTCCCGAACGCTTTGGGCCAATCCAGATCCAGCATCTAGTATACATGACCAGCGGACTCCCGGAGTACTACACCCTTGAGCGTCCGGGCAGGCGGGATTGGACCGCGGACTACTTCACGGTAGCCGATGCGATCGGCAGTGTCTTCGCATCACCCACGCTTGATTTCGATCCCGGCACGCGCTGGGCGTACAGCAATGTGAACTACCAGTTGATCGCCGAAACCGTCGCACAAGTGAGTGGGTTATCATTTTCTGATTTTGTGCAGCGTGAAATCTTTGATCCGCTCAAAATGAATCGCAGCCATGTGAATGACGATCTGGGGCGCGTGGTCAGGGGCCGGGTTACGGGTTACAACGCACTGGAGACCGGAGGGTTTCGGCAAGAGATCCGTCGGTCTCCGCACTACGGAGGGAGCGGCGTCTTCACGACGGTGGAGGACCTGGCAAAGTGGGATGCAAGTTTCAGCGACGGGAGCCTGGGTGGTCCTGAGCTTACCGAACTGCTACTCAGTCGAAGAAGCTTCAGCCACAACAAGACGAACGATGCGTTTGGACTTGTGTGGGGCGAATACGCCGGTCGTCGAACACTGTGGTACGAGGGCGGAGACACCGGCTTCAGTAGCTATATGGCCCGGTTCCCGGACGACGATCTCACGGTGATCGTACTGTCGAACCTCGGGACCGGTCGAGCGGCAGACCACGCGCGGCTGGTGCTGGATCTGCTTTTTGACGAACACTAGATCAGACGTGTTGCGAACGGCCTGCCCGAAGTCATCGTTCTGACACCTATAAGGCCTCCTCGGCTTGAGTTATCCTCTGGATGATGGCGTCTGGACCGGCGCCTCGACGACCGTGACGCGCAACGTCCGATTGAGACTTCCACATACCAAGCAATTCATGGGAGCCGCAGGAAGCCTAGGCCCACCATTGTGTCATAGAGAACCGGCAAGAATGCTTCTAAGCCGGCTTGGTTCAAGTGGTGCGAATCAAAGAAGTCCGCCGTGTCATCAAGTGCAACTCTCCCATTAAAATCGACAAAAGGAACGTCATATCGATCTGCTATGTCCTGGACGGAGGCACGAAGACCGTCGCTATTCGTGATTGCTGCAAGGGTTGCCCGCGGCAGCGGTTGCGTCATGAGCAGCATGGGTACTCCACGACCTGTCACTAAGCCCACGGTCCGCGCCAAAAAAGACAGTTGTTTTGGTTCAACTACCAGATCACCCAACGGCCAGACGCGATTTCCAGAAAAACCAAACTCCTTCTCCACGAAACCCCGGTCGATGTAGGTGTCACCATCGAACAGGTTGGGCTGCACGGCATTGACGGTGGGCCGCCGAGCATCGATCAACCTCCGCAGGAACGCATTCGCGGCTCGGACATCGCCAGTGGCGATACCCATTCTCAACATCCATAGTGCCGGGTCACTGTTGGCGATGATGTCGAGCGTGGACTCGACGCCGTCCCAGGTAAGCACATTCCAGTAAACTTCCAACACGACGACTCCGGCATCGACTGCACCGAGGTATTCACGTAAGAGGAAATACGAGTTCAAAGGTGTTTGCGCCGTGGTGCCCATGTTGAAGGTGGTGACACCGCGTTCGTCGAAGAACCTGGGATCGAACGTACGATATGCATGAGATGATCCAATCCACAACACGTCCACTTCACGCGCGGAGCTCAATTCGTCCAACATGTAGGACGTCTGACCCCCAAACGTCGGTGCCTCATCGGGAATGTTCGTGTACGTCAACCCTCGCACGCCACCGGGCTGTCCATTTGTCGCGAGGGTTACAACAACTACGTACGCGGCAAGGAACAGTGCACCAAACGTCAATACGCGCAGAGCAAACGACTCGGCTCTTCGCGCGTCGCCTGAGATCAGGGACTTATCGCCCGGTGGGTGCATTGTCTTGACGATCAAAATTGAAAGTAGATGAATTGCAACTCGCCGAAATTTCCAAGCAACGCGATAGCCAGTGCAGTCGTGAGATAAACGGGCCATCGGATTGTAACGGG
>JAZDDD010000627.1:0-4668 GCA_036679545.1 Gemmatimonadota bacterium
ACCGCGATCATCGTAAATCGACCCTTTGAGGGCGGCAATCTATTCCGCCAAACCCGCGGACGGGAGCTGCCCCCGTGGGCAGCCGACTTCGATTGCACTAGTTGGGGCCAGTTCTTTTTGAAATACATACTGGGAGCCCCGGAGGTGACGTGTGTTATTCCCGGAACGGGGAACCCTCAGCATCTGCTCGACAATACTGCGGCCGGCGTTGGGCAACTCCCTGACGCAAGAACGAGACGTCGCATGGTCGAATGGCTCCGGTAAGCTCTTCTGGTTAGTCCGTCCGCAACGCATTCACCGGATCCACAAGTGTCGCCCGGCGCGCAGGCAGATAACTGGCGAACATCGCCACACCAAGCAACAAGACGGACACGGCAACGAATGTCGTCGGATCATGAGGCGTGACACCGTGGAGCATGCCACCGAGCAATCGTGTGACGGCCAAGGACGCGCCGATACCCACCAACACACCGAGGGCTGCGACCGTCATTCCCTGTCCCAGGACGTGCCTGATGATACGTTCCCGTCCGGCGCCGAGTGCTACTCGAACACCGAGTTCGCGTGTTCGCTGCGCGACGGAGTATGCAATGACACCGTACAGTCCGACAGTCGCCAGAATTAACGCGAGTCCGGCAAAGACGCCGGCGAGTGTCAGCGCAAAACGGGTCGGTGCTATTTCTTCGGAGACGTAGTCGGTAAACGTTCGAATATCGAACAGGGGGACGTTAGGATCCAACGCGTGTGCAACACCCCGAACATCGTCCAAAGGAGCTTCCGGATCCCCGGTGGTGCGGACGACTAACGCCATTCCATTGGATCCTGAAGCCGGTGCATAGATGGTAGGACGCTCCTCGCCGACCACACCCTCATGACGAATGTGTTTGACTACACCAATGATCTCAGCGGATTGCCTCACAGAACTCCCCGGTGATCCGACCCAGATCGTTCTGCCGGTCGCTTCAGAACCTGGAAAGAGTTCGGTGGCGATCAGCTCGTCAACGACGGCGACCTGTCGAGCTTCCCGGGTATCCTGTTCCGTGAAAACGCGTCCGCTAACGACCTCGGTGCCCATCGCCTCAAAAAAGCCGGCGGTCGCCCATGAAAACGTGGCGACATGGCGGCCCCACTCGATGGACGTCTCGTTGGTGGCGGCATAGGGCACGTCCGCGCCACGACCTGCAAACGGCAACGGCCACACAAAACCGGCCGCCTCAACGTTAGGCAGGTCTGTCACACCACGGCGCAGGCTCTCGAAATACTGGTTTCGCGTTTCCACAAAGTCCGGGCCACCGTACACGTTTCGTGGCAGTATGACTTTCATCGTGATAGTCGAGGCCGCATCGAACCCAAGGTTGGCGCGCTGCAGGTGAACGAAAGTTCGAAACATCAGGCCGCCGCCAATCAGCAGCGTCAAGGATAGCGCAATCTCTCCTATAACCACCGCGTTTCGCATCCGCGCGCCCCTGCCCGATGATGTCCGACTCACTTCCGTCAACACCGTCCGAAGATCCGGTTTGGCAGCACCGAGTGAAGGTGCCAAGCCGAAGAGGACGATGACGAGCGCGCAGGCTCCCGCTGTGAACGCCAATACAGGACCGCCAATACCGATCTCCGCGATGCGGGGCACATCGGCAGGCGCAATGGCCTTGATCACCTCAATGGCGCCGCTGGCAAATATGAGTCCCAATACGCCGCCCAAGATGGCCAGAAGACTCGCCTCGGCGAGGAGTTGTCTGACGATGTGTCCTCGCGTGGCACCCAACGCCGCACGCACGGCAACTTCTCTTCGTCGTCCCGCGCCGCGAATGACACTGAGGTTGGCAACATTCGCGCACGCGATGAGCAGCACAAATCCAACGGCGCCAAACAACGTGAGGATCACCGGTTGGACCTTCCCGACCACGTCGGCGTGCATCGGGAACACATCGATGCGCACACCTCGCTCTTCGTGAATCGTGTGCTCATCGCGTAACTGCGCGGCGATGGCGTTCATCTCCTGTTGTGCCAGCTCGAACGAGACGCCTTCCTCGAGACGGCCGAGCACACGAAACATCCCCATCCCCCGGCCCGAATTGAACCAACTATCCGGGAACGTGCGCCATGCATCAATCTCGTCGAATGCACCCCCGCCGACAGTACCACCGTCGTGATCTGGCATGATCAACTCAAAACCACTGGGCATCACACCAATGATTTCCAATGAACTCTGGCCAATTTGGATCACCCGGCCTTGAATGCTCGGATCGCTGCCGAAACGACGGGCCCACAGGCCGTAACTTATTACGACGGAATTCACGTCATTGTCGAACTTGGTCACGTTCCCTTGCCGAGTCCCAACGAAGCCGCGGCCGAGTAACGGTGTCCTACCGAGAAAACTGAAAAAGTTTCGGGAGACGACGGCAACATCGATTTGCTCGGCGTCTTGTTCTCCAATGAGCGTATTGTCGAACGCGTTGTGTATCGCGGCAAATTCCTCGACCTGCGACGCCCGCTTGCTGTAGTCCAGAAAGTCGGGGCCGGAGATCTGCACTTTGTCTGCACCTGTGTTGACATGGCGGTTCCATATGAGCGCCATACGGTCGGGGGAATCGTAGGGAAGCGGTCGAGCTAACACCCCGTCGATGACGCTGAACATGGCGACATTGGCCCCGATCCCAAGTGCCAGTGTTCCGATAACCGTCAAGGCATAACCCGGTTGCTTTCGCAGCGTGCGGACTGCCAATCGAATGTCGTGGACCATTGTCACTCCAGAGGGCTTGAAACGTGAGCTGCGTGGGTACTCCGCCCGCACCGTTCGCCAAGCGCGTTTGTATTCAGATGGAATGGAGACGAGAAGGTCAGGTAAGATGAGCGCCCAAGCGCGAGCCCTTCCCCTCACCGGACCCTGTTCGAGCTGGCTGTTCAAGAATTCCGCGAAATCGTCCGTCATCGCACGACCAAACTCGCGCCTGAACCGCCGCGGGTAACATCGCAGCAGCAAAGCGAACGCGAGTCGTGAGAATCGGTGCTGCGAGCTGACCGTCACGATCGGGGTTCGTCGGGAACGAGGTCGTGCTGGTGCACCAGATGTGCGAGACGAAGCACGCGCGTGGCCTCTCCGCTGAGAGCCCTGCGACCGTTGCCCGTCACGGCGTATCGCTGGCGACGGCCCGTGGCTCCGCGAGACGTTTCCGAGCCAGCCTCCTCAACAAGGCCCTGATCGAGAAGCCTGCGCAACGTCCCGTAAATGGTGCCAGGCCCGGCCCGCATACCGGCGGCCAACGCCGCCTGCATGATTGCGTAACCATGTAGTGGGCCGTCACTTAGTGAGAGGAGTACGTGGAAGACCGCCGGTGTCAGTGGGGGCGGTGTATCTTTGTCGTCGCAATCGATTGAGCTGTTAACCAATATTACCGTTGCCGTTATTACCGTGACGGTAATTTACGTATATCGAGTCGATGGCGGTACCCCCTCTTGGCGAGCAAGCAATTGCGTCGATGCGGGCAGGCGCGAAAGGATTATGCCAATCATGGAGTCAATAATCGGCGTTCGTCGTGCACTATTGTGTACGATGCTTGTTTTTCTGGCATGTGGCGAAGGTCGTGACGCCACGCCGGACAACGTCGCAGTCACCTCAACGGAAAACGAACTCATGAGCCAAGCAGAGCAGGATCGTCGTGTGGACTACATAGAGTTTCTGACCACAAACATCGAGCAGACCAAGAAGTTTTACTCAGAGGTCTTTGGTTGGGAGTTCACCGACTATGGTCCCGATTACACAAGCTTCACAGACGGTCGATTGGCCGGCGGTTTTACCGTGGCGCCGGAAGTGCGGGCAGGCGGACCACTGGTCGTGCTCTATTCCACGAACCTGGCACAGATCGAAGCCCGAGTCACGGAGAGCGGAGGCCAGATTGTCCGGCCGGTATTCGAGTTTCCGGGCGGACGGCGTTTTCATTTCACCGATCCCAGCGGAAACGAGTTGGCAATTTGGTCGGATCGATGACTACCGCCCTGAATTGCGCCGGTGACGGGCCGAGTGCTGCTGCCTAACAAGGAGATGCACCCACGAGTGGGAACTTTCTCAACCGCGTGGTCACCACCCAACGCTTCCCGTATTAACATGTCCGCATGAAGACCGTCGGCGCCCATCTCGCGACACTGTTGGTGGAGGGCAGCGACTTGCGCCGGCAGTTCGCACCGTTTGGAAAGTACATCGCCCTCCTCGTTGTGGTGGTCCTCCTCTTTGGCTGGCTGTTCCATGTGATTATGGCGTGGGAAGGTCAGGAACACACCTGGTTCACGGGAATCTACTGGGCGCTCACGGTGATGAGCACGCTCGGGTTCGGTGACATCATCTTCGAGAGTGACTTGGGCCGCGTGTTCAGCTCCGTCGTGCTGCTGACCGGGATGGTACTCCTCCTCATCATCCTCCCCTTCCTCTTCATTCGGCTTGTCTACGCTCCATGGCTCGAGCAACGGGGGCGTGGCCGTATCCGAACGCTCCAATCCGTGCCCGCCGAGGTTACAAATCACGTGCTGATTTGCACCAATGATCCCATCGCGCTGGGGCTCATCCGGCGGCTCGCGTTGGGGAACGTGCCAACCTATGTGATCGAACCCGACGCCGACGTCGCGATGCGCATGCAGGACGCGGGCTTGCCGGTTTGCATGGGCGAGATCGATGCC
>JAZDDD010000628.1:0-6235 GCA_036679545.1 Gemmatimonadota bacterium
GTCTTATCGCGTGTATATTACACATATTGTAGACTACACATATAAAATGCCAATAGATTCAAATCTCGGGTTCCTTGTGAATCGGACGGCGCACTCGATGCGGCGCAGGTTACACCATGCGTTCCGGCGGGAGGGGTTCCGCATCACACCGGAAGAGTGGACTTTGCTCAGCCGGTTGTGGAATCGCGATGGTCAGTCGCAGCGTGAGCTGGCGGATGGTACCAGTCGTGATCGGACCACTGTGACCCGTCTTATTGATGGGATGGTAGGGAAGGGTATGGTGGAGCGAACACCGGATCCCGCCGATCGCCGTATTGCCCGGGCGTGGTTGACCTCCGCCGGGCGTCGTTTGAAACGAAAAGTGGTGCGAGTTGCGGACGCGTCGTTTCGTGAGGGTGCGCGCGGCGTGGACCGTGCTGATCTCGATGTGACTCTACGTACGTTACAACAAATTCACAACAACTTGAAATCATAAAGTGGATGGTACATCCCAGGTTAAGGAGTCCAAATGAATAAGAAACTCGTTGGTGTGCTCGGTTCTGCCGTCGTCATCGGATTTGTCATGCTTGCAGGACTGTTCATGGCCGGCACCACGACTGTGGATGCAACGGAACATTGCGTTTTGACCCGTTTTGGTCGGGTCAAACAGGAACGGATGGATACCGGCTTTCATTTCACCCCGTTGTCCGAGGCCACCTGCTTCACACTGACGGAAAGTAACTTCCCGAAGACAGGTGAAGCTGAAACAATGGAGGCCCAGACCAACAATCCGGTCACCATAACCGGTGACGTTGCGGTCATATACGCGTACGATCCGGACAACGTGTTCCAAGTCTTTCTCGACAAGCGATCACAAGACGCCGCCGAGATTGTGATACGCAATTCGATTCGCGAGGGCTATAGGACAGCCATCGCGGGATGGTCCGTCGATGACATCTTTTCGAGCAGGCGGCGCGAATTGAGTGACTCGGTTCATGCGCATATCACCGACAAACTGGGTGGTTTGGCCAGAATCGAAACGGTGTTCGTGCGGAACATACGGACACCGCAAGCCATCGAAGACGCGCGTGTTGCGGCGGTACGGCAAGACCAGGTGTTGGATTCCATCCGCACGCAATTCACGATTGATTCGGTGCGTTCGGCGTCCGCGCTTCTCGTGGCCCGGAATTCCGCTGCCGCGGCTGAAGCTGAAGGGCTGGCGTATCAGTCCAACGGCGCGTTGTTGAATCTCCGGATCGCTGAAGAGATGGCAAACGGGTTGGCACAAGTGTGTCGTGGCGTTTCGGTGTGTGTGGTGGGGGGGTCGGTCATGGATACCTGGGCCAATGCAACCGGTATCCCTCGGAGATAAGACATGCCGCTCTTTATTCTGGGCTTCATGATGATTGCGGCGGTAGCCACCGTGGGTGGTCTCAAGCTGTGGTATGAGACTACCCAACTCCGCGGTGACATAGAACGTCTACGTCAGACGCAAAACGAGTTGATTGACATGATGTCGACCAAAATGCTGGAAGATGACGCCTTGAGTCGCGAGATCCTGAAACTCAAGGTTGGCCAGACGCGGATTTCCCAATGACGTCTAACGCATCTGATACCGACGTAATCTTAATCCGCGGTCTTCCGGACGCGGCCCCGCGTTCGCGTTCGAAGTTGTCGATTCGTTGCCAGTCCTCGTACGACACATAATTCGGTTGACGGCTGGCAACCATCGACCGAGCCGATTCCGCCGTAGAATGTGTTGGGCTCAGTAACGACCCCGCCTTTGCGTCGGCTAACATCGTCTCCACTGTCTCTAACGCATCTGGTTTGTTCGTTCCGATGACCCCAGTGGGACCGCGTTTGATCCAGCCACTGACGTACAGTCCCGTCATGCCGTGTCCACTGGAATCGAGTACACGGCCTTTGTCATTTGGGACGACCCCCGAACGGTCATCGAACGGCAGGTTGGCGACGGGAAGGCCATGATATCCCACCGAACGAAAGACCAAGTCCACCGGTAGGTCCTCGACGTGGTCGGTTGCGCGTGGTCGCAAGGTTCCGTTCTCTGCTCGATACAACTCGTTCTTGACCAATCTCATGTTGGCCACACCGCCGTTTGCGTCGGGCGTGATCTCGGCGGGGGAAACAAGGAAGCGGATGGTCAGCGTTTTTGACTTTGCGCTGTCGGCCGCTGCGTCTATGAAGCTCTGGATGATTTCGAGTTTCTTCTTTGCCCCTCTGTCGTCTGACGCGTCCAACTCTTCCTGGCTGAGCGTGTCCAAAGTTCCTTCTTCTTTCAACACCCGAATGTTTGCACCGGGCATTTGACCGAGTTCTCGCACCTCGGGATTAGTAAATGCTGCTTGGGTGGGTCCGCGGCGCCCCAACATATACACTTCTTTCACACCACTCTTGCTGAGTGCGTCTAGGGCGTAGTCGGCAATGTCGGTTTTGGCCAGTTCCTCCGGTGTCCGACACAGGATGCGCGCCACATCCACGGCGACGTTGCCCACGCCAACGACCGCCACACGTTCGGCTGAGAGATCGAATTCATAGTTTGCATAGTCCGGGTGGCCATTGTACCACGCTACGAACTCAGTCGCGGGATGACTTCGGGCGAGATCTTCGCCGGGGATACCCATTCGTCGATCCGAGGACGCCCCGGATGCGTAACACACCATGTGATAACACTGCCGGAGGTCGTCCAGCGTTACGTCTTTGCCAATATCGACATTTCCATAAAATCTGAATTCGGGTCTGGATGCCGCCTTTTTCTCGAATGTCTTTGTGACGTTTTTGATCTTTTCGTGATCAGGGGCAACCCCAAACCGGACCAAACCAAACGGCGTGGGTAGACGTTCGAACATGTCAACCTCGACATCAACCCCGTCGCGGCGCATGAGATGTTCGGCGACATAAAATCCGGCCGGACCGGAGCCAACAATTGCGACACGAAGCGGACCACCACCTGGAACATCCATCGACTGTCAACCTCTTTCGTAGATCTTCGCAAACTCTCCACCGAGGAGCACGATGGCGGATGTGTAATAGATCCAAGCTACAAATAGTAATACGGCTATGGCATTGGCATTCGAGATTATTTGATTGGCCGTTGCAAACTCGGCGAGATACACGCCATAAAGAATCTTTGCCGTCTCGAATGCAAACGACGTCACAAATGCGGCCACCAGCGCTGTATGTCGATGAAGTTTTCGCGAAGGTGCGAGCGAGTAGATGAGGAAAAAAAGCATGGTGCTAAACGCCACGGCTAGGACGTTGGCGAGCACAAGCTGGATGGTTGAACTGCCGAGGGCCGGTAGGGCAATGAGGGCGCTGCCAACGAACAATAGGCTGGTGAACACCACGAGCACGGCGTCTCTGAGAATCCCGAAGAACCAGCGTTTTTTGGGACTTGCACCCAAAATACGGTCGAGCGCAACACGGGTCGTGCGGAACATACGAGTCGAAAAGACTAGATAAAGAGGAATGCCGAAACGTGAGAAGTCCGCGCGGCTGTCAATGACGGCGGTGATGATCGCTTCGGTCCGGGCAATCGGTGCGTCACCGACACCGACTTGATCGGGAAGGAGCAACCGAACGATGGAGCGGACGCTGTCAGAAATATCGCCGGGTGTATTGAGAACGTATCCGAGGACTGCCAAGAACAGCATGGCAAATGGGACCGCGGCTAACAAGGCGTTAAATGAAAGCGCAGCCGCCATGAAAAACACGTTGTCGCGATACGCGGCCGTGAAGAACCCAACGAGCTGCTTGATCGGTCCCATTAAAAACCCCAGCCCCGGCCTGGAGCGTTATCCCCCGGACCCGGTTGCGTTCACGGAAGTTGGCTCACCCCCGACCGATGTGAAGACTGGAAGCAACCGTTTCATGACCGCACCTAGTGGAAAGAGTCAGAGCTGATATCGCCAGCAACCGTTGGGCTTTTTTTCTCCTTCTTGTCGTCCTCTCGTTCCCACGGTGTCCACTCGATCCCTCTCACATGCTGTTGGATCCAGCGAATTTCCTCTATGTCCCGTGTGCGTTGATGACGTGGTTCCCGGAATCCGTGTAATTCCCTTGGGAATTGGATGTAACGAGCGGTCTTACCTTGATCTTTGAGCGCTTGAAAGAACATCATGCTCTGCTGCTCTGTGTCCGTCCTATCGTTGAGTCCATGAAGTAACAGGGTCGGTGTCGTCACGTTCGCAACATGCGTGAGCGGAGACATCTGGCGGTATCGGTCCGCGTTCTCCCATGGTGTTCCACCGATGTACCAGTTACGCACGTCATAATTGAAACCGGGTCCGTATTCCGAACTCCAGTCCGAAACCATGGCGCCAATTGAGGCACCCTTGAATCGGTCGGTTTGCGTAATGGTCCACCCACCAAGTATCCCGCCGTAACTCCATCCGCGGACACCAAGCTGTTGTGGATCTGCAATTCCCGATTGGATTGCGTGATCGACACCCGTCATCAGGTCGGCATAATCGCCACCCCCGAGATCGTTCATGTTGCCCCGGAGCAAGGCATCGTCGTAGCCGCTGCTTCCCCGAACATTTGGAAAGAGTTGCGCGTATCCAAGTCCGGCCCAAACATGGTTACTTGCTCGAAACGAGTTTGTGAAAACACCAGCCGGACCACCATGAATGTGGAGGAGAAGCGGATTCCGCTCTCCTTCTGTATGTTCGACGGGTACGGATAGGATCCCTTCGATCTCGGTTCCGTCCCTGCTGTTCCAGCGAATGACCTCGGCCTTTGCCAAAGCCACATCAGTTCCGATCCACGGATTCAACTCAGTGATACGTCTTGGCTGAAAACGATTGATGTTGCTGGTAAATACGTCGGGCGGTGTGTCGAAGTCCTGAAACGTATAGACGACGCGGCTACGATCTTTCGAGAACCCGCCTGCGCGCAGAGTGCCCGGTTCGTCCGTCAGTTGGTCCAACGCGCCGTCTGCCACGGACAAACGGAATAAGTTGGAATTGGTCCGTTGAAGACCGGTGAACAGCAGTCCACGCCCGTCTGGCGTCCACGTTACACCAGAAATATTTCCTTGGAAGTTTTCGGATACCAGACGTGTAACCCGTGTGTTGACGTTCATGACCCAGAGTTTGTCCAAACGAAGATCCCAACCATCGCTGCTCGGTGCTTCATAGACGATATGGACTCCATCGGGGGCCCACGATACCGACGACTCCGGTGCTCGGTTGTCCGTCAGTTGAGTGGATTCATGGGTGGCAACGTCTAAAAGATATATTTCTGCGTGATTCCTGAGGTTCCGGCGGTTTTCTGTTCGCTCGGTGTAGACGAGTCTGGTTTGGTCGGGTGCGACGTCAAAGGACGATATGCGCCGTTCGCCTTGCGTGAGGCGAGTTTCTTCCTTCGTTCCGATATCGATCCGCCAAAGGTTTTGCCACGCGCCCGCACGTTGTCCGTTTGGCCCTTCGTCTATGACAATGCCATCGTAACCGGCCTTGTGTCGCGCTTCCTCCTCCTCCGACCGCGGCTCGTCGGCGACGAAGTAGATAGCGCTTTCGTCCTGAGCCCAGACATACCGTCCCACCGCCGGTTTGTGTTCAGAAAGCTGTACCGCCTCGCCACCCGCGGCTCGCATCACGAACAGCTGTTTTTTCTCTTCAACGGCGCGTGTGAATGAGAGGTATGTCCCGCGTGGTGAGAATTGAAAACTGCTTCCGCCCGCGTCTCCGATGTATTGAAACGATGCTCCGCCGCTTGCCGGAGCCATATGATGTGTCGTCTTCCGTTTGTTTTCCTCCCAGTCCAATTCCGATTTTGAGAAGAACACCCACTCGCCGTCCGGCGAGATCATCGTGTTGCTGACAGTGATCATGTTGAGGCCATCGTCCGTGGTCATGGCACGACGTGTGGCTTCTTGTGCTGAGACCGCCGTCGCGCAGATGAGGACGACGCCGAGCGATGTAGATAGTGAGCTGAACATGCGTGAACTCCGTGGGGCGGGGCGTATCCGAAAGATTAACCGGCGAGACCGGTCAGCGGTAGGATTGGCGGGCACCCTTCCGGCATTAACACCAAAACGCCATGTTTGGCGATCCTTCCAGCTTCAACAACCCCTTCTTCAAGGCTATGGGAAACAAAACAACGCGTTTGGAAAAACGTCTGCGTCTGTTTGACGTCTATGTGATTTCCACCGGTGCCATGTTCAGCTCCGGGTTCTTCCTTCTACCCGGGCTTGCCGCATCCCAAACCGGC
Organism: Gemmatimonadota bacterium; assembly: GCA_036679545.1. Lineage (GTDB taxonomy): Bacteria > Gemmatimonadota > Gemmatimonadetes > Gemmatimonadales > GWC2-71-9 > JAZDDC01. Next base: position 6,211 of record JAZDDD010000628.1, read on the forward strand.
GCTTCGGTGATATTGGCGTATCTGT
>JAZDDD010000629.1:0-15192 GCA_036679545.1 Gemmatimonadota bacterium
TGGCATTGGAAGTGATTTCGACGGAATCACGTCGACGCCGGTGGGATTGGAAGATGTATCGACGTTTCCGGCGCTCTTTGCGGAACTATCCCGTCGCGGATGGACTGACGAAGACCTCAAGAAACTCGCCGGAGAGAACCTATTGCGAGTCCTCCGCGAATCCGAGAAAACTGCCAGGATATTACAACGCGAACGCCCACCGTCAACGAAAACGATACAGCAACTGGATCGGGCGCTGTCGAACGGCGAACGGCGAACGTCGAACACCGAACGCCGAACGCCGAACGTCGACCGTCGAACCGTCGAACGCCGAACGCCGAACGTTGAGCGTGGAACGTTGATGCTGAGCGTTGAGCGTTGAGTGTTGAGTGTTGAGTGTTGAGTGTTGAACGTTGAACGTTGTTTTCTCTCGTTCTTGGTTGCGACAACCGTAGGTTGCTCCGCTCCTCCTCCGCCATCCGCGCAAACCGTGGCCAATGATCCCGTTGACGAAGTGACTGCCGGTGTGGTCCTCAATCGCGTCGCCGAGTCGTATGTTCAGTTGGTGCTTGCCCTTGGCCAACACGATCCCGACTATGTCGATGCCTACTATGGCCCGGATGAGTGGTCGCGTAACGCGGCAACCGAACAAATTTCTCTGAACGGCATTAAGAAACGAGCCGGCACACTTCTGTCGCAACTTGCTCGCGAACCTGCGCCACCGTCGAACGCCATGCTACGCCTGAGGTACGATTATCTCATCGCGCAGTTACGTGCCGTTGTTGCGCGCGTGGGGTTTGTGGAAGGGACGCGGTTGTCGTTTGACGACGAATCTATGGTGTTGTACGACGCCGTTGCTCCTGTTACCCATCGGCGGGACTTCGAACGTGTTTTGCGCGATTTGGACGACGAACTTCCCGGTCGTGGCGACATTCAAGGTCGTCTTGTGGTTTTTCAATCTCGATTCGTAGTACGGACGGATCGGCTGGAACAAGTTTTCGCGGCCGCTATCGATGCGTGTAGAGAACAAACGGCAATGCACATCGATTTGCCAGACGAGGAGAGTTTTACGGTTGAGTATGTTACAGGTAAACCGTGGAGTGGTTACAACTGGTATCAGGGAAATTTTCGCAGCGTCATCCAGGTCAACACCGATTTTCCGATTTACATCGATCGCGCGTTAGACCTCGCGTGCCACGAAGGGTACCCGGGTCATCATGTTTACAACGTGCTCTTGGAAAAACACCTGACACAAGATCGTGGCTGGGTTGAGTTCACGGTGTACCCACTGTTCAGCCCACAGAGCCTGATTGCAGAGGGAAGTGCAAATTACGGTATCGAGGTGGCCTTCCCGGGTGCCCGCCGAATCGATTTCGAGCGCGAAACATTGTTTCCGTTGGCCGGGTTAGATGGTGCCGAAGCCGAACGGTACGCGCGTGTAATGCAATTGCTCGACCGTTTGGACTACGCCGGTAACGAAGCGGCGCGGGGGTACTTGGATGGGGAGATGTCACGCGATGACACGGTGGACTGGTTGACGAGATTCAACCTGATGACAACGGAACGCGCCACGCAGCGGGTAGACTTCTTTGATCGATATCGTAGTTATGTGATCAATTATAACCTCGGTCAGGACCTTGTTCGCGATTACGTCGAGCGAGAATTGGCGGACGGTGCTTTGGATGCCGATCGATGGAACCGGTTTGCCGAATTACTATCTTCCCCTCGTTTGCCATCGGGTTTGAGAGTTCTCAATGCAGACGGTGACCGGCGATAGGAGTAAAGGGCCACGGAATCCGCGGAACCGCCCTTCCCACAAAAAAAATTGCCACAAAATCCACAAAATCCACAAAATTTTGTTTTCGACAAAGTCATACAACTGAACTGTGTAAAGTAAATTTTTCGTGGTTTTCGTGGCAAACGGTTCTTGGAGGTGAAGGGAGGTTGGGTTCCGCGGCTTCTGTGGCAAAGAGTTTTTCGTGCGGGGTGGAGGTGTGCCCCGGATTCCGTGGCGCTGTTCCCCCACGTCCTACTTCTTGCGGGTGGTACTCCGCTTGAACGCATCCGCGAACCGTAAACCCACAAGTCGTTCGCTCTCCTCCCAGAGACCTCGTGCCAGCTGTTCGTCAAACGCCGTATTCGCAGGTTCAACCTCCTGACTATCCTTGAAGTATTTGCCGGTGATGCGTGCTACGCTCGGATCGGTGGCAAGGAACAACGACGTTGATGCGCCCTCTGTTGGGGATTTGTAAAACAAACGGAGAATCCCGCTGAGGGATTGAGGTAGGCCAAACATTCTGCCAAGCAATCCGGTGGCGATTACACCGGGGTGGAGGGCGTTGGTGGTTATGTGACTCTCCTCCTTTCCCAATAGTCGCGCCAACTCGCGCGTGAAGAGTACGTTGCCGAGTTTCGATTGACCGTATGCACGGAACGCACTGTATCGCCGTTGCAATTGTAAATTGTCGAGTTTTAGATCAAACCGGCGATGAGCGTTTGACGAAACGGTGATGATGCGCGACCCCTTAGTCGCTTGAAGGAGGGTGAGTAGTGACAGTGTCAACAAAAATGGTGCGAGATGGTTTACCGTGAATACTAGTTCGTTGCCGTCGACGGTTGTGTGACGACGGTATGCGGCGGTGGCGGCGTTGTTTATCAATACATCCAACTTTTGGTGTCGTTCTTTGACGCGGGTCGCCAAGTTACTGACGTCATCGAGCACACTTAGATCGGCCGTCATCGATTCGGCCGATCCGGGGCCCGTGGCATTCAGCACCTTTGCGACATCGGCCCCACGATTTGCGCTGCGACTCACGACGATGACATGAGCGCCTCGTTCCACCAAACCCGCTGCTGTGGCTTTGCCAATACCGCGATTGGCTCCCGTGACCAGGCAGACCGCTTCTTTCATAGTGATGTCCTCGGTAGCTTCTGTGCCGAGCATTCGACAGGTGCATGATGAAGAGACCGGGCAAGATAGTGTGTGTCGGACGGAATTACGGTGCTCACGCCGCCGAACTTGGGAACAATGTACCGGACGAACCGTTGCTGTTCTTCAAACCGCCATCGGCCGTCATAGGTTCGGGCGAAGCCATTCGTCTGCCAGGTTATTCGAAACAGGTCGAGCACGAAGCCGAGATAGGGGTGGTGATTGGACGACGCACTCGAAATGTCAGCGAAAGTGAAGCGGCGGATTTTATTGCCGGGATCGTGTGCGTCAATGATGTCACGGCGCGTGACATCCAACGCGTCGAGGAGCAATGGGTCCGAGCCAAAGGGTTTGATACCTCCTGTGCCATCGGCGCGCACATGAAACCGTTCGCCGAGATTGCGGACTGGAAAGATCTTGAAATCATTTGTCGCGTCAACGGTCAGGAGCGCCAACGCGGCGTCGCCCGAGACATGGCTTTCGGGATCCCGTTTTTGGTCTCCACCATTTCTCACGTGCTTACACTCGAAGAGGGCGACCTCGTCTCGACGGGAACCCCCAGTGGCGTTGGCCTGCTTTGCCCGGGTGACACTGTGGAGGTCGAAATCCCCGGTGTCGATACCCTGACCAACCCGGTGCTGGCCGCGTAGTCTTCGTCGCACCCCAAGAAAGCGCCTGTGACCGCGGTGGCAGATAAAGATCCTGTGCTGCCCACCCAAGCCCGGAAGCACGGAATTTGCTTTGGGGACCGAGTTAAGCAGAATTATGTCCATCACGTGCTACGATAAAAGCGAGGACCCGTCCCATGTCGCATCCCGATCTGGTGTCCACAGCGAATGCGCTGGTGGCGCCGTCCAAAGGCATTCTGGCAGCTGACGAAAGTTCCCCAACTATCAAGAAACGTTTCGATTCGATCAATGTCGAATCGACGGAGGAGACCCGCCGGTCATACCGCGAGATGCTCTTCACCACCGTGGGAGCCAGCGACTTCATCAGCGGAGTCATTCTCTTTGACGAAACACTGAGGCAGAGCGCGAAAGACGGCACGCCATTCCCCAAATTGCTGGCCGACAAAGGAATCATTCCCGGTATCAAAGTGGATACTGGAGCCAAGGACCTGGCCGGGTTTCCTGGCGAAAAAGTCACCGAGGGACTGGACGGTCTACGTGGCCGTTTGATAGAGTACCGCGATCTCGGCGCCCGTTTCGCAAAATGGCGGGCCGTCATCACCATCGGATCCGGTATCCCGAGCCGGTTCTGTATCGACGCAAACGCACACGGGCTGGCAAGGTATGCGGCTCTTTGCCAGGAGGCCGGGATTGTACCAATCGTCGAGCCTGAGGTTTTGATGGATGGCGATCATGACATCGCTCGGTGCGAAGCGGTCACCGAGATGGCCCTGAGCGCCCTGTATCAACAGTTGAACTCCCATAAAGTCATGCTGGAAGGCACGCTACTCAAACCCAACATGGTCGTGTCCGGTAAGTCGTGTCGGAACCAGGCAAGCGTGAGTGACGTCGCGGAAGCCACGGTGCGGTGTCTCAAACGTACCGTCCCGGGCGCCGTTCCCGGGATCGTTTTCCTCTCCGGTGGGCAGTCATCGGAATTGGCCACAGCGCATCTCAACGCAATGAATAAGTTGCCCGGTTTACCGTGGCAATTGAGCTTTTCGTACGGCCGTGCTTTGCAGGCAGGCGCATTGAAGGCGTGGGTTGGTCACACCGGGAACGTGCCGGCCGGCCAAAACGCCTTTCACCACCGCGCAAAATGCTGCGGTGCCGCCAGGAGCGGTGCGTACTCGGAGTCCATGGAATCGGCCGCATAGCGCTGATTTAGTAGTCGCTCAGGACGGCGCATGCACAGTTGAGTTCGCTCGCTGATGCGAGAGGCAGGACGCGCGGACGTGTGGTCGTGCAAAGTCCGCGGTAGTCGGTCCGAAAAATCGTTCAAGCGGCACCTACGAGACCCGCTCGGTTTCAACCGAGTGGTTTTTTTGCGATCGGGGCAGGTTTCCGCCCGCGGCCGCTCGATCTCAGCCGGTAGGTCTTACGATCTGGGCGGGGACCCGGTTCGATTTGTCATGTTGGCGCGGCGCGTGGCGGATTGACAAATAGGCAAGACACACTATAAATTTAGTCTCAACTAAATTTAGGGTCGATTTGAAACCCATTACGACACTTGAGTTTAAGTGGTTAGCCGCAGCCCTTCTGTTCTTTCTATTGGGTTGCGGAGCGCTCTTCACCGAGGCGCCAGCCGACGCGGACGTATTTGACGCGCCACTCGACGGACTGAGCGCCGAGGACCTGGCGGTATTCGTGCGCGGCGATGGGGAATTCGGTCGTCAGTTTGCCGCGGTGGACGGATTGGGTCCCATCTTCAACAACGCGTCCTGCGCGGGTTGTCATAGTGGCGACGGTCGGGGCCGGCCCGAAAACGCCCTGATTCGGATTAGTCGCGGGAACGATTTGGCGCGGGATGTCGGTGGGCCGCAGATACAAGATCGCGCTATCGCGGGTGCCACACCTGAGACCGTACCGCCCGGGGTCGATATCTCTGTTCGGCTCCCGCCACCCGTATTTGGTGTTGGTCTCATCGAGGCGATACCAGTCGATGCCATCCTCGCAAATGCGGATGAGTTCGATGCGGACGGCGACGGCGTTTCAGGTAGGCCCCATTGGGTCACGTTGCCTGGATTTGTCCCATCAACAGAACCCGGTGCATCCGATCCTCAAGTCCTCGGCAGGTTCAGTCGCAAGGCCCAGGTCGGCTCTCTTTTGCAGCAGGTCGTCGAGGCATACCACCAGGACATGGGCGTGACGACGGATTTCCTGCCTGAGGAGAATCTCAATCCGCTGGCCAGCCACGTCACGTCGTCATCGGACCTCGTGCCCGATCCTGAACTTGACGCGGGCACCGTCCGTTCGGTGATCGACTATGTGCGAATGTTGGCTGCGCCACCACCGGCAGAGGAAACGTTGGAGTTGCTTCAAGGCTCGCAGGTCTTTCAGGAGATCGGTTGTGCCGCGTGTCACGTGCCATCCTTTGTGACCGGCGCCCATCCCATTGCCGCGTTGGGTAACAGAGAGGTTGTGTTGTACTCCGATCTGTTGCTACACGACATGGGAGCCGAACTCGCCGACAATCGGCCGGATGGTGACGCAACCGGCAGTGAGTGGCGTACCACACCTCTGTGGGGATTGCGGATTGCGCGGGAATTTCTCAATGGTGAGCTGTTCTTGATGCATGATGGACGTGCAGAGTCGATTGAGGAGGCGGTGTTATTACACGGGGGCGAAGCCACTGGCGCGCGAGATGCGTTTGGCCAACTGTCCCCGGACCGCCGCGCCGCACTGGTAGAGTTTGTCCGCACGAGATGATGATTACCAGGCGTCATCTGCTCGTATCCACTGTCGCTGGTGTCGTCAGCGGTTGTGCAACGCTGGCAACCGCTCGGCTCCAACCTGTTGATGGGCGTTTACGACTCGTGGTGAGCGACCATATGGGGTTGGACCGTGCGAATGGTTTTCTCAAGGTGCAACCTATTGGCAGCAAGCAGGTTCTTTACGTGTTGGCTGACGGTGAAGGTGGTTACTTGGCTGTGTCACCAACCTGCAAACATCGCGGTTGCACCGTCGATGTAGCGGGTGAACGACTGGAGTGTCCATGCCACGGCTCACAGTACGCGCGCGACGGGAGTGTGTTGCGCGGTCCGACGCAGGAGGCCTTAGATCGTTACGTCACGACGCTCTCGCCGGACGGCGTTCTGACCATATCGTTAGAGGGACCACGGGCATGAAGTGTCTGAGTTTCGTACTCATTTTACTCGTTGTATGTGGGCATGGCGCTTATGCCCAACAAGACAGCGTGCCGGATCGCCCGTTCGTAGTGGGCGGTGCGTACGACAAGCCGTATTTGACGACACTCGCTGGAAGGACGGCCATTGGTGGTTATGCCGAAGCGCACGCAAAATGGAATCGGGTTGATGGAGTAACGGAAGAAAGCGGTTTTGAAGCGAGGCGGTTCAACCTGTTTACTGCGACCGAAGTCTCAGATTTTATCCGCATCGGCGCCGAATTGGAGATAGAAGAGGGTGGGGAGGAGATCACACTGGAGTTTGCCTCCATCGATTTCCGTGTGCATCCCTCGTTCAACCTTCGCGCGGGCATGTTGCTCTCGCCCTTAGGTCGGTTCAATCTGTCGCACGACAGTCCGTTGAACGACTTTACAGATCGGCCGCTCGTCTCCACTGAAATAATTGGTACAACACTCTCCGAACCGGGCCTTGGTTTGTTTGGCACTTTTCGGTTGGGTGGCTTGGGGCGTGCAACGTATGAAGTGTACGCCACCAACGGTTTTCAAAACGGTTTGCTCGACGGGTCACCGGAGGGCACACGTATTCCTCTGGGGCGTGTGAATGTGGAAGACAACAACTCCTCGCCGGCGTTCGTCGGAAGGGTGACATGGAGTCCCAGCTTTGACGTTGAGCTAGGTGTTTCGGGCCATCACGGGTCGTACAACGAGTTCAATCGTGAAGGCATCCGCGTCGAAGACCCGCAGGGTGTTCATATCTGGGTTTTGGATTTTTCCGCCAATGTTTCCGACTGGGAGGCCAGCGGGGAACTGGCGACCGCGTCCATCGGGATCCCTGATGGGTTAGCGGGGTTCTCCGCGTCCTCGCAACGTGGTGCGTACGTCGATATCCTCCGGGCGTTCGGTCGGGGTTGGATTGCGACCATGCCCCGGTCTTCGTTTGCGGCGGCGGTTCGGTTTGACCTGATCGATTTCGACGCCGATCTAGCAGGTGATGACAGATATCAGATCACCATCGGCATTAACTTCCGGCCGACTGCCGAGTCGGCCCTCAAGCTGGGTTACGTGCGTGGACGTGGGCACGATCGATTCAACAACCCGGCAGATCACGCAGGTCTTCAGTTCTCCCTGGCAACGTATTTCTAGTAGACCGTGCCGTCGACAGAGGCGGCTGTTCCATCTACTATCCTATCAGTCGTTATCTCACGGTAAGTCTGAGGAGCCACGCAATGTTGTCGCGTTCGCACAAGAACCTCGTTGCACTAGCGATGTTTGCCTTGCCTGCCGTTGTCAATGCACAGGCGCCAGCAATGCAATCTGCGCAGATCGCCGATATACGTTATGCCGTGCGGTTTGATCGGCAAACGGCGACGTCGAAATCTTTGGCGGTGTCGATGACATTTACCACGACGTCGGCCGAAGCGGTTTTGTTGTCGTTGCCAAGTTGGACACCGGGTGCATACGAGATCAGCGATTTCGCTCGAAACGTTTCCGGGTTCTCCGCAACCATTGATGGCGAAAGCGTGCGGTGGGACAAGGCCGACTATGACACCTGGCGTGTTTCCCCAACAACGAGCGGTTCGGTCACTGTTTCCTATTCCTACCTGGCGGATTCGCTCGACAACGCTATGGCATGGGCACAACCACTTCATTTCATGAACTCGTCGACATGCCCGTTTTTGTCGGAGAGTTTGACTTGGACAGCACACGTATCGACGGACGTTGGTATCGGTTGGCTACGCATCCTCGAGCGTCCTTCCAAGGAAGAGAGCGGTCGGTTTTGTGGGGTCAAATCTCAGCCATGGTGAATGTGCAGGCCGACGTGTTTGGTGAAACACCATGGGACACCTATACGACCTTGATGGTCTTTGGTGATCGAGGTGGTTCGGGCTCCGCGCTGGAACATTCCAACTCACACCTCGGCATTTACGACAACCAGTTTTCTGGTAGCCCGTCGTTGGCTCTGATCACTGGCCACGAGATTTTCCATGCGTGGAACGTAAAACGTTTACGTCCCACGGAATTGGTGCCGTACGTGTACGACCGGCCACAACCAACTACACTGCTTTGGATCTCCGAAGGTATCACCGACTATTACGCGGACCTGTCTTTGATCCGTTCGGCCCTCTTGCCTGAACAGGCATTTTATCTCCTGACAAATTTCAAGCTGCAAAGTGTCATCGATGCTGGCGAGATCTCGTTGGAGGATGCGTCACTATCTACCTGGATAAGCCCCACGGATGGTACGTCGAGTATCTATTACGAGAAGGGCTCGTTGGTCGGGTTGATGTTGGACATTCTGATTCGTGACGTGACCAACAATGCCGCGTCACTCGACGATGTACTTCGCGACCTTTACCAAAAAACGTATAAACAAGATCGAGGGTTTACGTTGGACGAGTGGTGGCAAACAGTTGAACGAACTACCGGCGGCCACTCGTTTGCGTGGTTTCACGACCGTTTCATCGACGGACGTGAACCGTTCCCATGGGACAGTATCGCACCGTTGGCCGGTATGGTGTTCGCCGCCGACACGGTGTCGGGGCCGCGTATCGGAATAAGCACTGGACAAAGCCAGGACGGTGTTGTCGTAACGTCGACCGCATCGGGGAGCGCGGCGCAGATTGCGGGTATCGAGCCCGGTGATCTTTTGGTGCGCGTGGGCGAGGTTGCCGTCAACAGTGAGACGTGGGTTGAACGGTTCCGTTTGTCCTACAACAGGCGGGAAGAGGGATCGACGTTCGATGTCGTAGTCCGACGTGATGGTGAAGAGCTAACCTTTGTCCTGCGTCTCCAATTCAGCGACACCGTCACTCACACACTCGCCGAGGATCCGAGAGCGTCTTTTCGGGCGCGGCGCATCCGCAGTGGGCTGCTGACGGGGGTTGTAGAGCGGTAGTTAGGCGTCCGACTACGTGGCCTCCGCCGGGCACACCAACGATCACAGTTGGCTGATCTCAAAGCAGAGCGCATGTCTCCTGCCGGCGAGATCTGTCGCGATATGTGTGACAACCAACGTCATCCATTTCGAACGGAGCCGACCGGTGAACAAATGGACCTCGATCCTAACCGTCATTGCCGCCATTCTTGGCGGGTCTGTCCCGACCACCGCGCAAAAAACATTCGTACCCGATCTGGTGGTTAGCCGCCTCAGGGGTAGTCCAGGACGGAGCGGACCGAACGCAAATCGGCAGACCGTGTTGAGTCCTCCAGGCGACCGGTGGGTTCTTTTCCGGGTGAGTTGGCGGGAGTTGGGAGACCAGCCATGCCTGCTTGTCGCCAATTTTTGGTCGTACGTAGACGGGCAGTATACGACCACAGATGAGTTAATAAACGGCTGCAAGATTGGTGCAACCGGGGGTTTTCAAGGATCTCGCACCCTGGCAGCGACCTCGCAACGGCACGCAATGGATGGGATTCGCGTGTGTACCAACAACCGCACGGGTGCGAATCACAAAATGAAGGGTCTTCGTGCGTTTTTCTCTGACGTCTCAGAAGATCCTGCGGACAGGGTGCCAGGCGGTATGCAAGAGGCGGTGTATAGAAACTGCACGGTTTGGCACGACGTAAAACGATGCCAGGAGGGAACGGTTGCGACCGCCTTGGTGGTCAATCACAGGGGCCGCGCCGCCGAACCCGGTTTCACACCCACGGAATCGCTTCGCATTCGCAGCCTCGCCGTACGGTGTCGTGAAGCCACCATTCGCTATGTACCGGGTTGACGCAAAAAAACGAGTGTCCCTTCCTGTTGGGTAATGTCGCGATATGAGTCGGATGGGGGGTTGGGTGTAGCCGTAGGAGACTCGTATCGAAAGGATATCTCAAATGAAACGTGTGACCGGATTTGGTTTCATAGTCGTCGCGGCGGTGATGGCGGTTCAAACATCGCTTTCGGCGCAACAGAATCTGCGAATAACCAACCGTGACAATGGGCCAGGCCGGAGCGGTCTCATATCAACCAACCGGACCGTGTTGCGGTCAAGTCTCCCGGGTAATTGGGTGCTGTCAAAAATCTTGTGGCGCGAGGTCTCTGACCAGGCCTGCATTTTGGCCGTGGAGTTTTGGTCTATCCAGAACGGCCAGCGGCGCACGACAACGAGGACCTTAAACGGGTGTACGCACACGGGTAACGTCGGTTTTCAAGGGTGGCGAGAGCTCGCTGCGGACAGACCGCGACGTGCCATCGATGGTATCCGTGTTTGCACAAATAATCGAAGTGGTCCCAATCACGAAATGAAGGGGCTCCGGGCATTCTTCTCCCAAGTGGGCAGGAATCCGTCGGCCCGTGTTGCCGGCGGCATGCAAGAAAAGACGTACGTCAACTGCAGAACGTGGCATGATGTGCGGCGGTGCCCCGCAGGCAAGGTAGCGCGAGGGCTTGTCATACATCACTAGCGCGAGGGCTTGTCATACATCACTACGGTACCGCTCGATCGCCGGGAAGTGGTGTTCACTCAAACCCAATGCATATCAAGGGGCTTGGTATTCAGTGCGGCACAGCTCGCTTGACCACGAGCTAATCACTGGTTGATGACGCCAAACCGCCCGAAAGTTCTCGGGCGGTTTGCATGGGCTAGTCGACTAACGGCCACAGCAACTTCCGACTACGTGTGTCCATCGCCTGGACATCGGCGACATGATACAAATCCCCCGCGACATCTTTGATGATAAAACCGCCGCCGGCCAAGTCTCGCGGCCACTCATCGCGTGCCGTTTGAAACCTGCGCGGGCCCTGATCGGTGATCACATTCCACGTGCGGACCTCGATCTCCTCTTCGATCTCCAGGACGCGGTTGATCGTAAGCACGAATCCCGCAACAACGAGTGCGTCACCCAATGCGTCACGGGCCGGCTGCGGCAAAGCTGTCGCGTCTCGAACTAACTCAACTTCGTCACCGTCGTCATTCCGCAAAGAGATGTACTTAGTCGGCGCGGACCATGGGAAACAACGGTGGACCGTCACTGGTGTTGCTAGCCCGCCGTTGGAAGCCCACAGACGTCCGTCGCCGCGTTGCTCCAAAATCAGTTCTGTCTTGGGCGCCAAAAGATCCTCAAACGATAGGGGGATAGCTTTCATTTCTTGGCTCCTGGTTTCTTTCGTCTCCGTATTCCAACGGCGAGGGCGGTGGTTGTTGTAGTCTGCCAGCTGCCCGCCACGTTCACCTGCACCCGCTGCCCGCTTGTACCGCGTGAGCAGTCAGCAAAAAGCTACAAGGAAAAAAATGCGGGCAGCGGGTAGCAGGCAGCCGCGCCAGCGCTACACCGCCTTCTGCACTTCCCGCTGCATCATATACAACCTCCGATACGTACTTTCCGGATTCGCCAACAACTCGGCGTGTGTTCCGGATTCCGTTATTTGACCGCCCTCCACTACCAACAGACGTGACGCGCGTCTCAACGTCGACAATCGGTGCGCAATTGCGAATACTGTGCGCCCCGCGATGAGTCTGTCCATTGCCTCTTGGATGTGTGCTTCCGTTTCCGTGTCCACGCTGCTAGTCGCTTCGTCCAAGATGAGAATCCTTGGGTTGCTCAGGATTGCGCGCGCGATGGAAATACGCTGACGCTCTCCGCCTGAAAGATTCTGACCGCGTTCCCCAACCATCGTGTCGTACCCGTGCGCGAGACGGCAAACGAAGTCATGTGCGTTCGCAGCGCGCGCCGCATCGACAACGCGGGTGACATCCGCGTCCGGCACGCCGTACCGGATGTTCTCCAGTATGGTCCCGTGAAACAGGTGGGGGTCCTGCAACACCATGCCCACTTGCCTGCGGTAGTGTCCGGTATCTAGTTGTCGCAAATCCACACCATCGACGCGAACGCCACCGCTTTGCGGATCGTAGAACCGCGCGATCAAACTTGCGATCGTGGTCTTACCACCTCCCGAAGGTCCAACCAACCCGATCATCTCGCCTGGTTCGATCTCGAAACTTACGCCGCGAATCACTTTTCTCACTCCGTCATAACCGAACGTCACATTGTCGAACTCCACTCGTCCCTGTACGGGCTCCAATCGAATCGGTGCATCGGTATCGACGATTTCCGGTTCGGTGTCGAGCACTTCGAAAATCCTATGCGCCGACGTAGTTGCCCGGTTCAACACTCTCGCCATCTGTCCGACGACTTCGATGGGTGCCACGAACATCGTCATGTAAAGCAAGAACGACACAAACGTTCCGGCCGAGAGGACGGGTGCCTGCATGTCGGAGCCTATGAGACGTGGTATTGCAAACGCCCATACCAGCACGGTCAAACCGTGTACGGCGAACATGAGACCTGGCCAAAATGTCGTCCACGTTCGGTGTATACGATTGAAATCACGCATTGCATCGACATTTCGTTCATCGAACCGTTCTTTTTCGCGGTCTTCCTGGTTGAACGCCTTGACCACACGCATGCCGGGTATCGTGTCTGACAAAACGTCGTTCAAACGTGACCACTTTCTCCAGGCGCGTGTGAACAAACGTGCCATCCGTCGTCCGTGTGCCATGATCAACAGACAGAGCAGGGGTACTGGCAACGTCATTATCAAACCGAGACGCCAGTCTAATGCGATGAGGACCGAGCCAAGCCCGACCAACATGACCCCAGCTAATGAAACGTCCACTACGCCCAGCGCCAGAAACTCCCACAATCGGTCCGTATCGGAACTCACACGCGTGATCAGACTTCCCGTTTTTTTGCGCGAATAAAAGCTCAAACTCAACCGCTGCAAATGTTCGTACAGCTGTGTTCGAAGATCCCGCGCCACAAACTCTCCGAGCACGGACATCAAACGCAGACGCAACCAGCCTGCCAGCTGGCGAAACACGACAACCAGTGCCATGGCACCAACCGCCATCCACGCCATTGCAAGTAACGCCTCGACACCGGCCGCACCGTCTTGTGAGGGCCGGATCACGCTGTCTATCAAGTATCCAGCCAGATACGGCGGCACGAGGCTTAGCATGGTGACGAATGCCGCCGCAAGCATGCCTGTGACGACACGCCATTTGTACGGCTTCAGGTAACCAAGCAACCGGCGCAATACCGCGGCGTCATTGGCCGCCACCAGCGCCTGTGCGTCCTTGATTGGACCAGCCACATTCCGCGCGTACTCGGCGTCCGCGGCGGTGGAGTCTCGAAGTGCGCTCCTCGTTTCACGGTCTTCGCGGAGTACAGCAAGCGGCGGTTGTGCCGCTTCTCCGTAAATGACGACAACCGTGCAGCTCAAGCCGGGCGTTTCGTGTACGCGGCGCACACTGGATCGTGGAAACGTACGGACACTCCAGCGGGAGTCGTTGTCTTTGTATGCCACGCCCACTTGCTGAGGTCCGAACGCCACCCATTGCTCGGTAAGATTCATTGAATCGTCGAGGTCGGCGCACGCATATAATTGCACGGGCTTACCGCCCCATGAGTCTTCGATGAAGCGCCGTATTTCGAGTGGTAACACGGATGGTTGGTCCGTGTACCGTTCGATGATCTTTCTGTCGAGTAATGTATGGTTCGCCGACATGGTGATTCCTCATATAAAAAAACAAAGGGCCTTCCGGGTCGTGTTCACCCAGAAGGCCCTTTGCCAGACAATCGGCTTTGCAGACTTCTAGGGTGCTATTCCTCCAGTGGGATCAAACGCGATATACGCGACATCTCCTGCCACGATGAGCAGGAACGCCGGCGTAACGCCGTCTCGCGGGCGTTGCGCGGTCGCGCCGATCTTGAATTGGGTGATCATTTGCATCGAAAGAATAGCCTGTTCCGCAGTATTGGGTGCAACAAACTAGTAACGACGGATCGGACCGTCAAGAACGAGTTTCGTTCACGCCGTCGCTCCGATTAACCGGCGCCCGGTTTTTGCCAACTGTCACTCTCAACAACGCTGTCGGGAAGCCAATTCCACTCGATTGCTTCGGCGACGAAGCCATACGTTATCATCTGCCTCCGCTCTTTGTGGCGGCGATCGAACGTGAGTGCCACCTGTGTATCGACCTCGACGATACGAGCACTACGTAATGTGATGATGTAGTACGGTTGTTCTGAACGAGCCGATGGGTCTATTCTGAAAAACGTCAAGGAGACCTCACCCAACCGCTGTCCGGTGACGCACGCTTTGTGTAGACCAGGCGTTGCCTTGTCGATCTCTGCGGTTACATGGAGCGGTCCGTAAACACGCACGCCGGTTGCGCGACCGTCTTCGGCGCGATGTGGCAACTCGATATGGTGGCGTACCTCAAATACGTCGATTGTGTCTTCGCGGCCTTCCTTCTCGGATGATCCGGGGTATTCAGGCACTCGAAGATTGCAAGGAATTGGCATCGGCAGAGCCTCTCTCGTTACGGACTACGAACGTCCGGTGAGTGTTGGAACACGACGATCACGGGTTCATCGGGAAGATCGGTCAGATTGAACATGTGAACGTTGCCGTCGAGACGTAAAACCTCCGCCTTGTCGGCAACCCATGCGTCGATGGATCCCAGATCCTGCGGTTTCCC
>JAZDDD010000063.1:0-2675 GCA_036679545.1 Gemmatimonadota bacterium
GGCATCGACACTAATACGTATACGTTGACATACTCCTATGCCGGTGCTCGATTGGATCTCGAGGGACGCGGTTTGGCCGGGTTTGATCAGAAGACAACTGAAGACAGTCGAACTGGCAACAAAGTCCACGAGTATCGCCACAGAGATTTTCCATTCCGTGGCCGTCAATATCGCACGGAACTCGTTCAATCCGATGACACCCTGATTCAGGAGGTAGATTATACGTGGGACGATATTAGTGGCGGCAGTGGAAATCAAACCTATGATCATCCGTATCTAAAAAAGACTGTTGAAAAGAATTACGAGGTCGGCGGACCATATAACGGCTCTCGAATAAATACGATAACAACGATCGTAAATGTGATTGATACTTATGGCACACCAACGGATACGACCAAAATCACGGTGGAAAACTCGACGGGTAATGGTTTGCAGCCGGCGGCAAGGTTTACTGAACAAGTACTGCATCCAATTATTACAAATAATGTGACAACCTGGTGCCTTGGCAGGTCCGCGGAAACCCAGTTTGTAAATTTTCACGATCAGCCGTCTGGTGACCAGATTACGCGAACAATAACCCGTAGTTGGGATACCAACGTCTATTGTCGTCTGGATCAGGAAGTTGTCGAGCCGGCAAATTCCACTTACAAGGTAACTCGTGATTTTGGCTACGATGGATTTGGAAACGTTAATAGCGAAACAATTACAGGCATTGGAATGTCCGCTCGCACTACCACATACAATTGGGGCACCAAGGGGCTAAAGCCTGTATCGGTAACCAATACGCTTAGCCAAATCACGGGGTTTGGCTGGGACTATTCAAAAGGCCGGCAAACGAGCCAGACCGATTCCAATGGCATCACGGTCTCCTGGCTTTACGACGAACTTGGACGGCTGACCCGGCAAACGCGGGCAGACGGAACATATACGAACTTCACTTTGACCGATTGTGATTCCGGAAATAACTACTGCGGCACCTCATATGCGCGAATCCGCACGAAAATGCGCGCATCATCGAGGGCAACGGACACCACCGAAATTCGTTTTGACGATACGTTTTTTGACAAGGTTGATCGCGTCGTGCAGCAAGAACGTCAGACCCTGAGCGGAGGTACGTCCAGGACTCGTACAATTTATGATGCACTCGGTCGTGTTGAACAAAAATCGGCGCCGGATTTTTCAACCAGTCCAGCCTTCTTCACGACGATTGAGTATGACGTACTAGGCCGACCAACGAAAATATCGCGACCAGTCGACGAAGGAAACCCAACACTACAAGAAGAATTGATTTCTTACGAGGGGTTAACAACGCGCAGGACTGAGGAGCTGCGCCGTGTCGATGGGTACGACGACCCCGAAAACGAGGGCCTGACCGTGGCCTTCGACGTCAGCGGGGACCCAGTGATCGAGTTTGCGCCCGATGGAACGCTGGTCGGCTTCTGGTCGGCTTTCGACCTGCTCGACGGCCATCATCTGCGCATCAACGACCCCGCTCTGTTCAACGCGCCCAGCCGCAACGCCATCTATCCCGACGCCGTGAACGGGGTGAAGAACTGGGGCGGTTCGAACGCGGTCATTTACGACGAGGCCAATGACCTCGTCATGGTTTCGTATCGGAGCCACGACTGGGTGGTCGCCTTCAGCCGCGAAACCGGTGACGTAGCCTGGACATTGGGATGTGAGGGTGACTTTGAGCTGACCAATGGGACCAGCGTCGATCCCGACGTCTGTCATCCGGAGTGGCACTTTCACCAGCACGCCGTGGAGCTTCAGAGTGACGGAACGCTGCTGATGTTCGACAACGGAAACAACCGCCCCGGGACCGGCCTGGCGCCCGACTTGGATCCGCCCTTCAGCCGTGCGGTCATCTACTCGCTCGACACCCAGGCCATGACCGCTACCCAGGAGTGGGAGTACGTCAACGACTCCCTGCCGCATTTTTCCAGTTTCACAGGCGACGCCGACCGGCTGGCCAACGGGAACATCCTGATCACTGAGGGGGGCCTGCGTCGCATTGACACGGCGCCACCGGAACCCGGAAACCCGCTCATGGCGCGGATTACAGAGGTCACAACGGCCGATCCTCCGGTCGAGGTCTTCGAATTGCTGATCCACGACACGACGGACGCGCCGGTGAACCCGGGCGACCCCATTCCCGAGGGCTACGTCAGTTATCGCGCCCAGCGGTTGCCCAGCTTGTACGGGCCAGCTGCCGAGGAGTAGGACACTGCTCAGTGCACAGGCCCCACGGCGTGGCGGTTTGAAGCCGAGATGCCAACCCCGCTGCGAGACGACAAGGATACACTTGCTCGCTCAGGAGTCGTCGAGCGCGCTGCGTAGAATCAGGTCGGACTTCAACGTTCTGTGCACCGGACAGCGCTCCGAAATCTCCAACAGACGCGCCCGTTGCGCCTCGTCGAGAGGGCCTTTGAGCACGATGGTCTTGTCGATTCGATCGACCTTGGAGCCGTGGTGCCGACAGTCAGGGCACTCGTCGGCCGGTACTTTGCTGTGTGAGAGCGCCACCTCGACGCCTTCGAGGGGCCACTTTTTGCGATCGGCGTACATGCGCAGGGTCATCGAGGTACAGGCACCCAGGCTGGCGAGGAGCAGGTCGTATGGGGCCGGCCCTTGGTCCGTTCCGCCCACCGACGTGGGCTCATCGGCAACGAGTG
>JAZDDD010000630.1:0-2757 GCA_036679545.1 Gemmatimonadota bacterium
TATCAAACGGCCCGCATCGCGTTTCGCCAAATCGTGGAGCAGCATCCGCAACACGGTCGTGCAGCCGCTGCCCAGTACTATCTGGGTGAGACCTTCGAGGCCGAAGATTCCGACTCGGCTGCAGTCATGTGGGAGACCGTCGTCGAAAAGTATCCGGAGTCATCGCGGGCGTCGTCGGCGCTCTATAAGCTTGGGCTGCTGTTCGAACAAAGGGGCGACGTGCCCACAGCGCGACTACATTACAACCGGGTGATTGTCGGGTATCCCAGTTCCGACGAGGCCGAGCTGGCACGCGCCAAGCTTCGCAACCCCTAGCCAGCACCTCAACGTACGCAGTGTGTCATGAGAGGTCGCCCGCACGGCGGTCTCGTGTGAGCGGATGGTCCTGCGGATGGTATTGATGAAACGCAAAAAGAAGGAATCTCGGGCCGAAATGCCCTTTTTGGACCATCTCGAAGAGTTGAGGTGGCGCATCCTTCGAAGTGCGTTCTATGTCATCGGGTTTTCCTTTCTTGGCTACTTCCTGGTGGGACAGCTTGACGTTGTCAGTTTGCTCAAACTGCCCATCGAACCGTTTCTTCAAGACGGACAGCTTGTCTTTACCCGGCCGACCGATGCGTTCTTGATCACGATCAAGCTTTCCATTCTCATCGGGTTGGTTTTTGCCTTCCCATTTCTGTTTTACGAAGGTTGGGGGTTCCTGGCGCCGGCGCTTTACGATCACGAGAAAAAACATGTGTTGCCGGCCCTGCTGGCCGGGTCGGGGCTTTTCCTCGTCGGAGCATGGATGGCGTATCTGTGGATTATCCCCGCCGCGCTGCGAATCATGCTGAGCGAACGTTTCGTCGGTCAGGGTTTAGTACCTCTAATCACCGCGGGTGACTACTTCGCATTCGCCACGCAGATCATCCTGGCCTTCGGGATCGTTTTCGAATTGCCCCTGATTATGGTCTTGCTGGCAATCATGGGAATCGTCAACCCGCAGTTTTTTGCAAACAACCGCCGATACGCCGTGTTGGTGGCCGCTGTCGTCGCGGCATTCGTCACGCCGCAGGACGTTTTGACCATGCTCATGATGTGGGCACCAATCCTTTTGCTGTACGAGGTTGGCATTTTCGTTGGAAAGCTCGTATGGAGACGCGGTCGCGAAAACACCATTTCGGGGACGTAGGAACCGTTTGATGTGGATGGACGTATCGTCACGCAACGCGGCGTACATCGTGTTTTTCAGCGTTTTGTTGGTCGTCACGTTTCCCGGGGACGTGATGGCCCAGCAGGATTCAACGCAACGTCGCCTCGATAGCCTCCCGTCTGATACAACACTTATCGATTCGCTTCGTGTCGATTCGTTGGGGCAACCCATCGATACGTCCGAAGCTGCACGGCGCGGGTTGCCTTCTGCCCCGTCACGAAATTTTCCCGCGTCTGATTCTATCCTTCAGGCGTTGTTACAACTCGAAGGCTATCAGACGACCCGGTACGCCAGCGACAGCGTGACGTTTCTGGCCGACTCTAACGAGATCCTGCTCAACGGAACTGCCCTCATCGAGCGCGCAGGCACGATCCTCGAAGCGGGGTACGTGGCCTACCTCCAGGAACAATGTGCTATGCGTGCCTACGACGATCCACGGTTGTTTGAGGGAAACACGGTGTTGATTGGTGACAGCATGTTATACGATACCTGTGAGAACCGGGGTATCGTGAACGATGCGTTGACCAGCTTCAATCAATCCGGTGTTGAATGGTATTTGAACGGTGGGTTGGGAATTGATTCGGCCGCGGTGCGTATGTATACCGGTAACGGTGAAATTACGAGTTGCGAAGAAGAGGATTCACACTTCCACTTTGCCGTCGGGCGTCTGAAGTGGGTGAAAAACGGAATTCTCGTGGCACGTCCGGCCACATTATATGTTAGGGACGTACCGATTTTTTGGTTCCCATTCATCTTCCAGGACATGCGGCAGGGCAGACGGACCGGACTGCTGACTCCACGCTTTGGGTTCAACGATCTTGTGCGCCCAAATCAAGGATATCGGCGTCACATCACCAACGTCGGATATTACTTTGTCTTCAACGACTACCTAGATCTTCAGGCGTCAATGGATTGGTTGGCTGGCACATCCGTTTCGGTCAACGGCGACCTGCAGTACCGATGGCTGGATCGATTCATCAATGGCGGGTTGTCGGTGTCCCGCATCTTCGAATCCGGGAACGACGGACAGCGTGGCAGACGCTCGCTACGATTGGTGTGGAATCACCAACAGAATTTTGACCAACGTACGAGCCTGAGGGCGCAGGTCGATTTTGCGTCGAGCAGTTCGGTCATTCAGCAAAACACCATCAATCCGTTTCTTCAGACGGCACAACTGAAGAGTAATATCAATTTTCAAAAACAGTTCAGTTGGGGGACGTTGACGGCCGGTGGAAGTCGCAGTCAAAATCTGAGCGATGATGTGATCCGCCAAACGTTGCCCGTTGTCAGCTTGACACCATCTCCCATCAGCCTCGGCGCGGATATTACTTGGGCGCCGTCGTTTTCCTTCAACTCGTCGACCACGTCCAATGAGCGAGCGGGGTTGATTGATCTTCCGCCCATCAACGGCGTTCTGCCGGAACAGGATACGTTATTTTTTGGAACGCGGAATACCAGGCTCTCGATCAATACACCGCTCCGTGTTGGCCAGTGGAACTGGCAAAACCGATTTGAGATAGTCGATGTTTTCGACGATCGCCGCAACACGTTGTTTTTTGTTGACC
>JAZDDD010000631.1:0-3668 GCA_036679545.1 Gemmatimonadota bacterium
GCGTGGACCGTACACCGAGAATAATCTGAGCGAACATGCCGGAAGATGTTGTTCACGAAACGCGGCTAACACCAGTTGCTCCGCGGCCAACTTTGTCACGCCATAACATGAGGTGGGTTGCGGGACAGACGATTCCGGTCCCACGGCGTTGGCTCCGTATATTGAGGAGGTGCCAATATTTACAAATAGCCGAAGGTGGTCTGAGCCAATGAAATGTTCTACAAGTCGTTGGGTTGCGATGACATTGTTTTGTACATAATCCAAGAACGGCGTGGTCGTGGATATCCCCGGTTGGGCGGCACAGTGAAACACTACCTCGACGCGGTGACAGATACCACGTAATGCCGTGTCACAGAGATCCAATTTGTGGAAGCGCAACCCGTTTTGAATCGCGTTTCTGATGTTTCTTAGTTTGGTTGAACGGCTGTAATATGGTGCGAAGTTGTCGATGCCCGTTACATCGTGGCCGTCCTCTAGTAGCCTATCAGACAAATGTGATCCGATGAATCCGGCTGCACCCGTGACGAGAATTTTCATGAAACGGCTCCGTCGTTTTTTGCCTGACCGAATTCGTCATTGTCTGACCGTAACTCTGCCGGCGGTTTTTCTGCGTTCGTGTTCCCGAGGGCACACAAGGCAACGGCCGTTCCAGGTAACGTAGGTATCATTACTCGTTGATGCGTAAAGGTTTACTGCGATGGGATCCAGATGAGAGCACAATCGTTTTGTGCCACCGCGGATCGAAACGTTCCGATGTGATTGGGGTTCGCGGTCCGGCAGATGTGGGAAAGGCGTTTTACGTCGCAGCTATAATATGTTCGAGCAGCGTAGCGTCTTGCACGGCGCCGAGCTTTGCAAATCTTGCTTGAGCAGACAGCGCAAACTTTTTCGCCTCATCGTGGCGGCCGTTATGATGTAGGAGTTCCGCAAGGTCACGACCGGCGGAAGCGGCCAGGTAAGGTTTGCCGAGCGCTTCCCCCATCGTGACGGCGCCCCGCAAGACGCGCTCAGCCTCGACGTCGTCTCCTTCTGCGCGAAGTGTGAGACCGAGAACGCGAAGATCGTCTGCTTCACCCGCGACGTCGTCAACCCCTCGGTGCGCGGACAATGCGGCTTCAATGTCTTTTCGGGCGAACTTTGCGTCACCCATGAGCAGATGTACCTCGGCGCGTCCGCAACGCAATTCGGCCAGCAGTGCTACATCCTTTTGTTGACGGGCGGCGGTTACCGCGCGATTCGAAGCCTCGAGTGCTCTTTGAAAGTTGGCCATATGGCCATAGACAACCGCGAGGTTCGCATTGACGGCGTCGGTGCGGTTTATTCCCGCCTGTTCAAACGCCACCAGTGCGCGTGAAAAGGCGGCGATGGCCTTCGCGCGATTACCTCGCATGTCTTCTATGATCCCGAGATTATTTGAGCACCTCCCGATCATGCCATGGTTTGCTTCATCCTGCGCGACGGCGAGGGCACGTTCGAAGAACCCAACTGCTTGATCCAAGGCGCCGGTCTCCAAGTGAATGGCACCGAGGCCATTCAGGGCTCTCGCCTCGATATGGCGATCACCCACCGCCTGTGCGCGTTCCAGCGCCACCGTTATCCAGGCCGCCCCCGCCGTGTACTCACCAAGCCGAGCACGACTAGTCCCGTAGATCAGAGCAAGTGTCGGCGATCGATCCAAGTCTTCGGTGGGCTTGCCACGCAAATACTCGACGACCGCCGCATACTTGCCGGCTTCTGCTAATCCACGGGCTTCTCTTAACTGCGTAAGCGAGGTGTACCCCTGTTCTATGCTACCAAAGGACGACATAATCCGAGAAGTGATCAAGTTTGACCTCAAATAACTCTCGTGCCGCGTCGTGCTCAGAATCCAGCCGCGTAAACGGTTGGCCAGGCGCTACGCGCACCCCTATGCCACCTTGTTGGTCGAGAATCGCCCGATCCTGAGCATCGACCACACCGTCTCCGTTTAAATCCAGGTCGGCTCTGCTATACCAGAATTTCAGTTGGGGTTGATCTTCAGGGTCAAACTGGAGTCCGGTCGGTTCGAGGGTCGCCAGAAAGTCCAGCGGATCAACGGTGACGGTGATGAGTATCGAGTCGCCTTCGGCGATCGGTGTACCGTCGGGACGGTTAACTAGCGACTCCTTTCTAATTCGCAACCGCACGAACGTACCGCAGTCGCATGCTTCTGCAGTTACCGGATCCAAATCGTAGTCAATAGTGGCACGCCGATCTTCACCCTTTACGGCCCAGAAACTCACGCTCAGGGTTTGAAGGGGTTCAGCGCTTGTGGACTGGCGTACGATGTTCTGCTCGACATTGGATCCCGAACCTGACGATTGTAACGCAACCGGGGGTTCGAGAATGTTGAGGGCCGTGTCTCCACAGGCCAACCCACCGATAAGACTACATGTGAGAAGTAAACGTGGTATCCAGCGCATTGGGTACGCTCCTTTCAGTATTGACACCTTGTTTTTTGTCATTGAGAATTCGTCTGAGACGTGGTCGGGAGATCCCGAGTTGTTTGGCAGCCTCGGTAATATTGTCATTACAGAGACTGAGTGTGGCGCGAACGGCCGCACGCGTTATCCGGTCCAAACGGGCCGGAAATGGAATCGCAATGGGAGTTGCCGGTGTAACCTGACTCCCTTGCGGCAATAACTCGTCGATTTGCAGTGTGCCGGCTTCGGAGAGCAGTAGACTTCGCTCGATGGCGTTCTTCAACTCGCGGACGTTCCCCGGCCACGGGTACCGTTTGAGCGCTGTTTGGGTTTCCTGCGTGAGAACGGGAACGGCAACGTCGTATTCGCTTGCTAGGCGATCCAGAAAGGCTTTGGCAATCACGACAACGTCGTTGCCGCGTTCCCTTAGCGGTGGCAAGGACAAGGTGATTACTCCGAGTCGATAATACAGATCACCACGTAGGCGTCCTTCCCGCACGGCGACCGTAAGGTCCTCGTTCGTGGCTGCAATCACACGAACATCGACGGAACGTTCCTTGGTGCCGCCCACGCGGCGAACGATTCCATCTTCCAAAATGCGCAGCAGTTTTGCCTGCGCATTTAGCGACAGGGTGCCAAGCTCATCTAAAAACAGCGTTCCACCGTCGGCCACCTCGAACATGCCCTGTTTGGCAGCATGTGCGTCCGTGAACGCGCCGCGTTCGTGCCCAAAGAGTTCCGATTCAATTAACTCACCGGGGAGGGCCGAGCAGTTTAACGCCACAAAAGGTCGATCTCGACGTGAACCACCGTTGTGAAGGGCGCGGGCTAGCAGTTCCTTCCCCGTTCCGGTTTCGCCGGTGATCAGCACCGTCGTTTTGGAATGAGGTAAGATTTTTTCAACACGCCGAAGTGCCTGTTTCAATGCCACGCTTTCGCCAATGATTTCGTGAAATGCTTCAGACTTGACACCCTCCGATGGTAGTGCCTGTCGATTCTTTCGTCGATTCTCAGCCGCAGACGTGAGGACGTTTCTGAGCAGCTCGACGTCCTCGGGTAATACGAAATAATCAGTGGCACCCGCCTTCAGAATCTGCGCGGTCATTCGGCGGTCGGCGTCGGCGCCAACGGCGAAGATCGGAATGTTCGGATCGAAGTAGTTTGAACCCAGCCATTGAATCAAATCTCGCTCAAGACCACCCGCGCCAAGCAAAACACCAACAGAAC
>JAZDDD010000632.1:0-2279 GCA_036679545.1 Gemmatimonadota bacterium
CGCGGACGAACCGGCTAACACTGCCACGGCGTTTGATGGCACCGTGAACAACGACACCGGTGACTTCATCGAGATTGCCCACGACGCCAGCTACCTGATTGACAACGGGGCGGTTCAGTTCTGGTTCAACACGTCGGATGTAACTCAAAACGCGGGGTTGTTTTCAAAGGACTCGACGAATTTCGACACCGGCGGTCACGTCTCGATCGAACTCAACGCAGCATCTCATGTGACGGTGAGACTGCAGAGCACCACCACCAGCTACTCCCTTGAATCCACCACGGCACTAACGCCCGGTGAGTGGCATCACGTGGCGTTCACTTTCGGTTCCGGTGGCATGCAGCTCTATGTCGACGGCAAGCTCGAAGCCACTGACGCCTACACGGGCGGACTAGGTACCTCATCGGGCGGCAGTGGCAATGCCGAGCCGATTGCAATAGGCGCCTCAACACAAACCAGCGGCAATCTGGTCACAACAGGAACCTACCGACATTTTGACGGCATCATCGACGAGGTCGCGATATTCGGCGCGGAACTGACTCCGGAGCAGGTCCGCAATCTTTACGGGGCGGCGTCCCAGTACTACACGATTTACCAGGACACCACGCTGAACACAATCGCTAAAGGTGGTGTGCTGGCAAACGACTACGATGCTGATGATGATCCTCTGACCGCGGTGCTCGTGACTGGTCCCACTAACGCGCAGTCATTCACGCTGAATGCGGATGGGTCGTTCGATTACACACCCACGGCGGGATTCAGCGGGACCGATTCCTTCACCTACCGCGCCAATGACGGTACGAGCAACTCGAACCTCGCCACGGTCACGCTCACTGTAGAAGCGGTGACGGTGGCCAACGCCATCTGGATCTCTACCGATTCGGACGTCGGGGCGCCGGGCGCTGATGGCTTAGCCGGGGGATGGCTGCAGGGCGAAGTACTGGAGTTCGGCGGTGTTGACCTGGCCTTCGGCCCATCCACCGACGGTGATTTCTCCTCGGTGATCGATTTCGACACGTTCGCACTGGATGCCACCGACGTCGCGGCCCTGCATTTTGTGACCAGCGACATCACCGTGGGCGGAGGCGCAAATACGTTCGACCTGCAAAAAGGCGACGTTCTGGTGTCATTCAATCAGGATGAGACGATTCTCGGTGCCTATACCGTCAGCTCTCTAAATGAAACTTTCGATAAGACCGACCTGCTTGTGTTCCGGCCGGATACGGTGGGTGATTTCACTTCGGGCACTTTCCACCTTCTGCTCGACGACGTAGTCGCCACGAATCTGCGCGGTATCACACTGGTGGAACAGGACACCACGGTGGGCGATGCCAATCTCACGGCCGGTAGCTTTCTATTTACTCGCGACGCTCTACCGTTCGAGGATGTTTATCAATTTGCAGACCACTTCCATCGGTGGTGTGATTCTCGATGCTGGCACGTTACTTTTCTCACTACGGTTCGATGACCCGGATGTTGGTGGGAACAATCTCTCGACAACCCGGCAGGACATTTTTGCGGTCACCGTAACTAAAACCGGTATCGGCACGACTGCGGGCGTCGCCACCATGTTCCTGGATGGCAGCGACGTGAACCTGGACAACACTCCCGGGCAAGAAAATATCTACGCGGTTGCAATGGTGTCGGATCTAGTCAACGAGCCGCCGACCGTCTCGCTGACCAACACGATCACGACGTTCACCGAGGACACCGATACCTCGAGCGCGATCAAGGTAGCCGATATCGTCATTACCGACGATTCCCTGGGCACCAACAACCTATCGCTTAGCGGTGCTGATGCCGCCCTGTTCGAGATCGTCGGTACCGAGCTCAGACTCATCGCGGGGGCGAGTCTCGACTTTGAGACCAACCCGAATCTCGACGTCACGGTGGAGGTGGACGACACGACGGTCGGCGCGACCCCGGACGATACCGCACCGCTGTCGATCTCTATCACCAACGTCAATGAACCGCCGGTGAACACGGTGCCGGGTGCCCAGAATACCGATGAGGATGTCGGGCTCGTATTTTCCAGCGGCAACGGCAACCTGATCTCGGTCAGCGACGTCGATGTCGGCGGTAACGACCTCAGGGTCACGCTGAGTGTCGATAACGGCACTTTGACTCTGGCGCAGATCACAGGTCTCACCTTCACGATCGGCGATGGTACGGCCGATGTCACGATGACCTTCACCGGTACAGTCGCCAACATCAACGCAGCACTCGATGGCCTGACCTATGATCCAACTCCGGACTTCAACGGCGGCTCGACGCTCACA
>JAZDDD010000633.1:0-3411 GCA_036679545.1 Gemmatimonadota bacterium
CGATCAGGTGGTTAACGACGATGATCGCGATGGTTTCGAACTCATCACCCTGGATGGAACCCTGTCCACCGATGCGGATGGATTCATCGCGTCCTATCAGTGGTACGAAGAGACGAAATTAAAGGGGATGGTATTGCTAGGTACCGGTCAAACCCTGGGCGTATCGTTTGCGCGCGGCACCCATACCGTGCGGTTGCTCGTGACCGACGATGACGACGGTTCAGCGAGCGATACCGTCATGCTAACGATCAACCAGGCGTTGGCCGACAATCAACCTCCGATAGCCATCGCCGCTACATCTGGCGGAGTGACAACCTTTACCGATTTCGACGGTGATGGCCAGGAGTTCGTAAACCTTGATGGCAGGGGATCGACCGATGCGGACGGCACCATCGTTGACTATACCTGGACCGAGAATGGCATTGTCTTAAGCAATGTCCCCGGCGCCGGGATCGTCGGGGAAGGGAAACTCAAGATCATAGAGCCCATCGGCGTGCACACGATCGAACTGACGGTAACCGATAACCAGGGGGCAACGAGTAATATAGACACTGTGGTGATAACAGTGGTCCCCGATGCCCCGACCCCTCCCATCGACAGCTTCTTCGCGACGCCAACCACGATCACGGTCGGCGGATCATCCACCTTGAGCTGGACGACCACCGGCGCGGATAGCGTGGTAATCAACGCGGGTGCGAATCTACCTCTTGATGGGAGCATTTCGGTCAGCCCAACGACCACCACCCTCTATATCCTGACGGCCATAGGTCCGGCGGGTGCGGCACAAGCGTTAGTGACTGTCACGGTCAATTCCGCGCCCCCAGGGCCGCCGACCATCGATAGCTTCTCCGCAACTCCAACCTCGATCACGGTTGGCGAATCCGCCACTCTGAACTGGACGACGACCGACGCGGATAGCGTGTCAATCAACGGAGGGCCGAGTCTGTCTGTGGATGGGAGTAGTTCAGTTAGTCCGATAACGACGACCACGTATACGCTGACGGCCACAGGGACGGGGGGCACGACATCCGCGAATGTGACCGTTTCGGTCAACCCGGCCCCGCCAGGTCCGCCGACCGTGGATAGCTTCTCCGCCACTCCCACCACGATCACGGCCGGCGAATCTGCCACATTGGCCTGGACGACGACCGACGCGGATAGCGTGACGATCAACGGTGGGACCAGTCTGCCCGCTGACGGGAGCAGTTCAGTCAACCCAACAACGACCACGACCTACACACTCACTGCCGCGGGGGTAGGGGGCACGACAACCGACAGTGTAACCGTGATCGTGAACTCCCCTCCCTTAAACCCGCCAACCGTCGACAGCTTTACGGGGGCGCCCAGCACGATCACCGCCGGGGAAACCGCCATGCTGAGTTGGCTGACCTCCAACGCGGATAGTGTGGAAATCAACGGAGTGACCAGTCTGCCTCTTGACGGGAGTATGCCGGTCAGCCCCATCGCGACGACTATGTATACGCTGACCGCGACCGGGGCGGGAGGTGCGCCTGCCACTGAGTCTATGATGATTACTGTCCAAGCATCCCCTCCCACAGGATCCGACTTCACAACCCAAGTCGTGAAACTGACGATTCCTACGGGGGCCAGCTTTGTTGATTCTTCCGCATTTGAGGCGGTCGATTCCTCCCGAACGGTCGCCCTCATTTCAGGTGTCACGCAACATGCCATGGGGTGGACCGCCGAAACCACGCAAGACCCCGTGGAGATTTCGGCGCATATAAGCCTCAGTGCCGATGGCACCACTCTCACCGCCACCCGGGCCTCGAGTACCATCAACCAGACCAACACGGTCTGGGTGTTACTGATGGAATATACCGGGCAGGCCGGGGGCACTAATGAGTGGGTCGTGCGCGATCGCCAGGTGCACAGCTGGTCTGCAGGGCAGAGCAGTACCACCTATGGCCCTATTGGATCGGTCGTGAATGGGAACAAAGTGGTCGTGTTTAGTGGAGGATCCAGCAACTCCAACACTGGATCAAGCCAATATGACCGAGGCGATGTTCGCGCGTGGATGGATGGTACCAACACCGTGCAACTCGTGCGGGGAGATGGGACCGGGGCGATTTCTTCAAGCCACCAGGTCGTCGAATTCGTCGGAGATAATTGGACGATTCAAACCGGCGACACCGCCCCCAGTCCGGATCCGGGTGGGACCGACGTCACGATTAGTACAGTGACCAATGTCAGTCAGGCCTGGGTGTACTTCACGTGGAGTACCAACTCCGCGAATTTAGATGAACGCGGGCATCGCGTGTGGTTAACCAATCCCACCACCTTGCGCGTGCAGGAGGATGCCAATGCGACCGGCACTAAAACCATTCGATGGTCGGTCATCAGCAATCCGAACCTGCAGGTTCAATCTGGTGAGGCGAATAACCTCTTGAACTCGACTAATGCTGGAACCATCACGGGCTTTACTTCCGTCGCAGACCTGACTCAATCCTTTGCCTGGGTCACGGGGATGACCGATGGAGGTGGCAATGCCCATCCGCGGGACATGTGGCAATTTGAATTGGGTGACTCTTCAACCATTAGTTGGGTGCGGCTTCTCCTGGGTCCCCGAGCATCGACAGCTTAACTGCCACGCCGGATCCCATCACGGCAGGCGACTCGACGACCTTAGCGTGGACGACGAGCAACGCCACCAGTGTGGCCATCGATAATGGAATAGGTGTGCAACTGACAAACGGCAGTCTTGCGGTGAGTCCCGGCAGCACCACGACCTACGTACTGACAGCTGAAGGGACGGGCGGGCCGGTGTCGGCTCAGGTCACAGTGACAGTCAATCCAGCTCCGCTCCCGGTTAGTGTCGATAGCTTTACGGTCACACAGGCTACCATCACGGCAGGCGACTCGACGACCTTAGCGTGGACGACGAGTAACGCCACCAGTGTGGCCATCGATAATGGAATAGGTGCGCAACCGACAAACGGCAGTATAACGGTGAGTCCCGGTAGCACCACGACCTACGTACTGACAGCTGAAGGGACGGGCGGGCCGGTATCGGCTCAGGTCACAGTGACAGTCAATGCCGGAGGCGGGCCACCCCAGGGCTCAGTTTCGCTCAGTGGTCCTTCCTCTATCGACCGTGGAGATCGAACGTCGTTTACTGTGACCCTGACGAATACGGGGAGTTCAACGATTACGGGGGTGGAGCTGAGCTTTTCGGTGAATCCGAATGATTTACTCAAAGATGTCAGCCCAGGGGATACAGTTGCAGTGGGCGATGTGGCTCCCGGAGGCAGCGTGAGTCAGACCTGGAATGTGCGCGGAGATAATGAAGGGTCGGGCACCGTGACTGGCAGCGCTTCCAGTGGGGGTACCAGTTTGGATTCGGTCTCACAAGGTTTCACGGTCATTAAGTAATCACTGAATTAGGAAAGAAGA
>JAZDDD010000634.1:0-2524 GCA_036679545.1 Gemmatimonadota bacterium
CGAATCGTGATACGCTGTCGAACAAGCCCGGTTGCTTCGACCTCAGCGATTGTTTGCGCCGGGATATTCCACAACGCCAACCGACGGCGTGCCGCCATCACGAGCGAGTCACCCCCAGTGGTGCCCGCGAGCCGCATGGCGAGCAATAGCTCTTGCTGTGCCGTAACGAGGTCCGGTGCATACAGTTCGAACAGCGGGTCCCCGGCCTCTACCCGCATCCCGGTTTCGTTTACAAACAACTTTTCGACCCAACCACTTACCCGCGCGTTCACAATGCCGAGTCCACGTTCGTTTGGGACCACCATGGCGACGGCGCGCACTGTTCGATCCAACGACGATTCCGTCGCGACGGCAAATGTGACGCCGGCCAATGACGCCTGCCGCGTTGTCATGCGGATTGGCTGTCCGCCATTCATCGGTGTCCCTGTCATCCCTTCCATGCCCGCCACCGGCATCTCCATCCCCCGCATGGCCTGCCGCGTGGAATCCGAGACGACGTCCATATCGGACGGTTCGCCCGCACCGCCACACGACGCGCCTAATAACACGACGATAAGTGCAATTCGCGTTTTCATCTGTACCACTCCTGTCCCACGAGCGCCGCGAGATGTGTGCGCGCGGTCGCGTATTGTGCAATCAGTCGCGCCAAACGTAGCCGCGCGCCAAAGATGTTGTCTTGGGTAGCAAGTACCGTTGTGAACTCCACGGCCCCTACCTGGTAGCGTTGTAACGCTGATGTGCTTGCAGCGTCGGCCAATGGTATGATCTCGTCAGCGGTTTGTCCGGCACGGGCTTGTAGTGCTACGAGATCGGCAATGCGGTCCTGCACTTCACCGGTGAGTCGGGCGAGCAAGTTGTCATACTGCATCTGTGTTGCTACCGCTTCGTGATGCGCGGCGCGCGCCGCGGGAGCTTGTTTGCCACTGGACCACAACGGAACCGAGATGCCCACCAACGCGGTCGTGAACGGCTCCCGTCCTCCAAAACGGAAACCGCTCTCCAGCGCTACTGTGAAATCCGGGCGTCCCGCGACATCGAACACTCGGGCATTGCGCTCGGCCCAGATGACCGTTGCCGCTGCAACACGCATCTGGGGGTTGTTAGCACCTAACAGCGGAATAAATCGCTGCGCCACGAGCGTGTCGCGCCAAACTTGGATCGTAGGACGTCCGGCAGTTGTCACAAGGGCGTGTGTGACCAGCGTGTCCCCTGCACCACCTCGGAGTGCATCCGCATGTGCTTGCGTCCGAATCACGGCCGCTCGAAGATCCCAACCTTCTTCTTCGAGTTCGGCGCGCCGCAACCTCGCCCGGAGAAGGTCGGTTTGCGGTGCCGCCCCGGTCTCATAGCGTGTTTGCACGACGGCAATCGCCTGATCGGCCAGGTTAACCCGTGATTGCCAGACACCCACGGCCGTCACAGCGTATGCTAGTTGGTAGTACAACTCCGCGCTCTTGACGACCAACCGGGCTTCCGATGCCACCAACGATTCTCCGGCAAACGCGCTGTCCGCGCGCGCGCGTTCCGTGGCCGCAGACTGCTTCCCGGGAAACGGGAAGTGTTGACGGATGCCAATCGGTAACCTCGTCATACGTTCCGCAGTAAAGTCAAACGACGGGGTCGGCACAGCGATGAGACCAAGCGTAACCGTTGGGTCTGGTAGGGCGCCCGCCGGCGCGATGCGCTCTGACGCGGCGGCAACACGCTCACGCGCAGCCGCGTAACCAGCATTGCCGACCAGGACCTCGTTTACATACTCACGGAGCCCCGTATCTTCGAACATCGGGACCTGACCGCCCAGTGCTTTTGGAAACGAAAACATGACCGTGCATATCAGCACGCACCATTTCGCGTCGCGCATAGATTGCCTTTCTCTTTATGCGGGTGGGACCGCAACGGTTATCCAACGGCGTAATTGACACGCCGTTTGTGGATACACGAATCCTGCGAAAGGCTAAACTTGGGGAGGTGGTGTTGTGAGGAAGCGGGGGATTGTTGGGTCAGCGGAAAGCGGCGCCGGAAGCTGCGCACGGACGTCGATAATTTCAGCCATCAGGATCACATTGCAGCCCGGTGGCGCAACCTGAGGGATACCACACGCTTCGACCGAACAGCACATGGCGCCGCTTGCTGGCGGCTGGACGGCGGCCGTCACCACATCATTTGACATCTCCATGCCACCGGCTATCCGGCCAAGCAATCCGCACACACCCGGGGCCGTGTACGGTAACAAAAGTACGGCCAACAAACCGATTGGCAGAAATTTGTTTGCGAGATGGCTTGCTTTCATCAACACCAAGAAAAATTGTGCATGTCACGGTGTCAACCCTACCGGCCTCGAACCTGTAAGATGGAACGCAACGGATTACCGATTCCTACCGACTCGATATCCAAGATGCTGGACAGTTACTACGAATACCGTCACGCAACCGAGAGACTCTTGTCAGAGCCCTGCCTCTCTTTGGCATAGTCGCGACCGTTGACGTCGGCAAAAATACGCCAGCCTCGACCTCGAGCGAACAAC
>JAZDDD010000635.1:0-2673 GCA_036679545.1 Gemmatimonadota bacterium
CGCTATGCCCCAGGTAACTTGGCTACTCAGTAACACCGGCGCCGTGAACGCCATGTCGGCGGTCGCAAACTGCACAGACAGAATGGGAATAGTGAAGGCGAGTATGCATGCAAGAGCAATGGGAAGTCGTACGGCTTTCCATTGATCGAGCAGTAGTACGTGGTACATCTACCTACCCTCCATTTCCGCGCGGAACGCTTGCAAGAGTGCGACGAACCCATCCTCGAGATCGAGATCCACCACTTCACGTAACTGTGCGCCATTTGATTCGAAGTAGGTTGTCATGGCGGGATTCCAGCCTCGTACGAGCCACATCTCGCCGGGTGCACCGCCATTGACTGACGTCCGGCCGAGTATCTCGAATGGTTCATCGGGTGAACAAAGCTCTGGATTCATTACCCGCAGACGTTTGATGCCATTCTTGAACTGCTCCATCGGCAACTCGGCAACGAGGCGTCCATGGTCCATGATCCCGATCCAATCGCAAAAACGTTCGAGTTCATGTACCAGATGACTGGATATGAAAACGGTGGCCTTTTGATCGTTTACATACTCCAACAGCACGCTCATCAGCTCCCGACGAACGACAGGATCCAATCCCTCGGTTGGTTCGTCCAGAATCAGCAGCTCGGGTCGTTGGCCCAAGGCCAGCAGCAACATGAGTTTTCCGAGTTCGCCTTTTGAGAGACGGCGGATACGCCGATTGGGTGTGAGATCAAAACGATCGAACAGACTATCGACCCAGTTCTCATCCCAAGTGCTGAAAAATGCTCCATGATGCCGCACTGCTTCCGACACCGTCATCGTCTGGTACAGATGCGGTCGTTCAGGTACGTAACCGGTACGCGCCAGTATATCAGGCAAGTCCTTTGGGACCGTGCGGTCTAACACTACGATCTCACCCTGTTGCGCCCGGTGCATACCCATCATCAGTCGCATGGTTGTTGTTTTGCCGGAACCATTTGGTCCGAGAAAACCGTACACCGCTCCGGTCGGCACGGTGAGCGTGAGCCCACTGATTTCAAAGTCTTTACCGGGCGAATAGGAAACGTCCTGGAGTTCGACACTGTTGCTCACTTCCGTCTCCTTGAGAGCTGCCTATCGAGTGCTTCCTGTAAGTCGATACCATTGACACCGAGCCGGCCGGCTTCGTCCATGAGATTGCGCACCAAGGCCTCGGCCTTGCGGATACGCTCTCGACGTTTTGTCTCAGATGGCACATCGCAGATAAACGTGCCGGCGCCGTGCCTACGCTCCACGAAACCGTCGGCTTCTAACTCCCGGTACGCCTGCACCACCGTCGCCGGGTTGATTCGCAAGCTCGTGGCGAGTTGACGTACCGACGGTAAGGCTTGCCCGGCTGCCAACTCCTCCGCGGCCACGGCAACGCGAATACGCGATGCAATCTGCTCGTAGAGCGGTATTGGACTGCGAGGATCGACATGTTCGAACACGGGGCGTGCGGACTCAACTGTATCAGTGTTACGATACACTAAAACAAAAAGCAAACCCCGTCAAGAGGCCCTGGTACCGTTGCGCACCTGGTGATAAAGTCCGACTCCCGTGAGGAGCGACGATGAACGGAAAACAACCAAAGTTTGTGCCACTTGAATTCACGCGGTGGCCGACCGCCGAGATGGTGCCCAGGGGCCGCGCGTTTTATGAGACCATGAACCGCAGACGTACCGTCCGGGAATTCACTGGCGAAATCCCGCCGCGCGAATGTATCGATCTAGCCATCAGAGCCGCTGGCACCGCGCCCTCTGGTGCCCACCGACAACCGTGGAAGTTCGTTGTGGTGGACGACGCCGATCTCAAATCTCAAATCCGAGTCGAAGCAGAGAAAGAGGAACGTGAGGGCTACGAGGGCCGCTTCCCGCAGGAATGGCTCGATGCTCTCGCACCGCTCGGCACGGATTGGCGCAAACCGTTCCTCGATGTCGCGCCGTATTTGGTGATCGTTTTCAAAGAAACGACCGGTCGAGATGATCACAATCGGAAGATTACCAACTACTACGTCAATGAGAGCGTGGGCATAGCGTGTGGATTTTTTATTGCGGCGCTCCATCATATGGGCTTGGCTACGGTTACGCACACTCCCAGCCCGATGGGGTTTCTGTCCCGTCTTCTCAAACGGCCGGCCAACGAGAAGCCATTTATTCTTTTCCCCGTCGGTTACGCGGCGTCGGACGCGCGTGTTCCCGACCTCAAGCGCAAGTCGTTGCAAGACATCACTCAGCTAAATGCGGGGTGACGTTGTAAATTCAACGCGGATTCCAAACTTTTTTGGGAATAGTGGTGAGTCACCATGCTGGACGCGATCAAATCGTTCTTCACGAACAAGATGTCGGAACCGCCGGATGCGCAGACACAACCTGTGCAGCAAGGTGCGCCGAAGATTCATGTCGCGGCCTGCGCGCTGCTGCTTGAACTGGCGTATGCCGACGATGAATTTTCCGATTCGGAGCGTGTGCATCTCGAATCGACAATCCAACGCCATTTCAAGCTAGACGAAGAGACCACGCGAGATCTCATCTCATTGGCCAACTCCGAGCGTGTTCAGGCAATCGACCTATTCCAGTTTACCTCTTTGATTGCGCGTGACTACAATGACGCGCAAAAGATGGTTCTGTTGGAGGCCATGTGGGGATTGGTTTTTGCCGACGGTGTCGT
>JAZDDD010000636.1:0-17072 GCA_036679545.1 Gemmatimonadota bacterium
GCGCCGATTCGGGAATCCTAGGGCAAACAATCGATCTGAGTGGTACAACTGCAACGGTGATCGGTGTTGCCCCTGAGAACTTTCGTTTTAAGAAACATGGTAGCCTGAGCGATCCGGTCGGTGCGGAGTTGTATTCTAACTTGCGTATCGACCTCCAATCGACGTCGCCCGGTAGTGGCGCGTACGCAGGGCTGGTACGGATACGTCCAGATGTACAATCTCAGGAGTTAGATCAGGCATTGGTCAACGCCGCGCAGACATCAGATGTTTTCTTTGATAACCGGGGACTCCGATTGTGGACGATTGGGCTGCAACCGGATCTCATCGTCTCTGTTCGTCCAGCGCTGATAGCGCTTGTTGTGTCCGCCGCCACATTGCTTCTCGTGCTCACGGCCAACCTTGCGACACTTTTCCTGAGCCGCGGGGCGATGCGAGCCCGTGAACTTGGTATCTGTGCGGCCTTGGGTGCCTCGCGAGCCCGACTGTTTTCGTCGGTACTTACCGAAAGTCTCGTTGTCGGTTTCGTCGGCGGTTCGCTCGGTGTTGGGCTGGCGTTTGTTGGTTCAGATCTCATGTTGGCGCTCGCTCCCGAGAGCTTGCCGCGGTTGCATGAGGTTGGGATCGATTTCTCGGTGTTCGCTGTTGCCTTGGGGATCACGGTCGCAATTACATTTTTGACCGGCATGGTACCGGCCATCCAGTCAATTGGGAAACCTATTGGGTCATCTTTGCAAGAGGGTGGGCGAAGTTCTGATACGGTCCGCGGCGCGCGACTGCGGAGTACGTTAGTCGTAGGACAGATTGCACTGTCTCTTGTCTTACTTGTCGTCGCCGGCCTCGTCGCACAAGCATTCACCACACTCATTAAGCAAGATCCGGGGTTTGATCCGGGCGAGACATTGACCTTTTCCGTGTCGCTGACCTTTGCTCGGTATGGTGACGCACCGGCGGTGGCCGCACAGCATGATCGGATCCGAAGCGCGTTTACGGCACTACCGGGTGTAACGGCCGTTGGTGCGGCCAGCTCGCTTCCGCTCACACAAAGGACCAACCAAAACGATGTAAAGTTTCCTACCGCACCCGGGAATACGGGTGACGATAATGAAGATAACCCGCAAGCTGATTCGTTTAGGATTACTCGGGGTTACTTGGCGGCAGCTGGTTTTCGGGTACTTGCGGGTAGAGACTTCACGCAAAACGATGATGAACGCGGTGCGGCGATTATCGACGACGTGCTAGCGGCTCGCTTCTTTCCAAACACTTCGCCGATCGGGCATCAAGTTCTAACGTTTGGCGATACGCTCGATATCGTAGGTGTAGTCGACCATGCGCGTTTGTACAACGTGTTCGAAGATGATCGGGGTCAGGTGTATGTTCCGGTTGGATATCGGCCGGCGACTACGTTGAGTTACGTGCTACGTGGTCCGACTGATCCTACAATACTTTCGTCTTCGGCCCGACGAATTTTAAGCTCGCTCGATCCAACTGCACCGATCTCGCAGATCCAGAGCCTGTCAGACATCGTCGATGATTCGCTTGGCGAACAGCGTTTGAGTCTGACGTTGCTGGGGACGTTTGCCGTGAGTGCTTTGGCCCTCGCGGTGTTGGGGGTTTATGGGGTCGTTACAAACAACGTCGTGCGCCGCCGGCGAGAAATCGGTTTGCGTATTGCATTGGGTGCGACCGGTTCTCGTGTTCTTCGGTTGGTACTGGGTCAGGGATTGCGACTCACGATCGTCGGCGGTGTCTTGGGTTTAGTTGGCGCCGTTGTGATGTCTCGATTCCTCAAATCCATGATGTTCGGCATCCAGGTTGCCAGTCCAATTGTCTATGGAGGTATGGCAATTCTACTCATATGTGTGGCAACTGCTGCGTCGTATTTTCCGGCGCGGCGTGCAACAGCCATTGACCCGATTGGTAGCCTGAGAGACTCGTAGTCCCCGTCAAAAACCACTCTTCTGGGAAGTCCGTTTTGTATCACCAATGGGTATGTGACGGACACCCGAACCCCGCATCAGACCACAGTTTACATGTGCCCCTGGTCACACGAGTTTGCGTGGAAATCGCGTATAATAACAGCCCGCAGATTAAAGTTTGGTCTTTCGGAATTTTGGAGGTGTGATGAAGCGCACGTTGTTGTTCTTTGCCTGTGTCTCGTTGTCGATGACCACAGGGGCAACTGCCCGGCAAAACGGGACGGGGTTTTGGCTTGGTGGCGGATTGGGCATTGGCTCCGCCAAGTTGACGTGCAAGGTGTGTGATGGCCCCTTGGCCTCTCGCCGCACCGTCACCGCATTACAAGCTCGGATGGGTGGCACGTTGTCGCCTGCGTTGTCATTTGGCATTGAGGCGAACGGATGGCGTGAAGCGGATGAGGAAGAAGACGTGCGCCAGACACTCATCGGTGTTGGCGCTGTTGCCTATTGGTATCCGCATGCGGTACATCGCTACTACGTCAAGTTCGGATTTGGACCGGTATTCTACCGCGCCGAAGAGGCGACAGTTGGTGCTGATGACGATGCCGCCACACCGGTCACGTCCACAGCGCTCGGCGGGCATTTCGGTGTCGGATACGATCTGCCATTGGCAGCGAATCTCTTGCTCACTCCCTTCTTCAATTTCACCGGCACTATGTACGGGAATTTGCAGGAAGGTGACACCAGATTGTTGGGCGCGAACCCAACACTTATCCAGGTGGGTGTTGGATTGACGTGGCGTTAGCCGTCACCAAGCGGCGGGTGACTGCGGTCACCGCCGGAATCTGCGTGTTCATGGAGTATTCGGATATCGCATTGTTTGACGTTTTACTCAGAGGCAAGGTTGGATATGTGGTTTCGTAATTTCGCTCGAATCATTCCGTTGTCCGCAATCGTGGCGTGCCAGTCCGATTTGACACAACCACCAGTCGGTTCGGAAAACGCGTCTGTTGCGTTTGCCAAATGGACGCCATCGGCGTTCGACACGTGTACACAGGCACAGCATGATCAGTACGGCACCGTTGGCCCCGACGGAAAGATGTACCCCAAGTGGCACCCACCCGTCGATCCGGCAAGCGGTTGCTCATTTGGTCATGACCACGGCCGCGACCCAAGTGGATCAGACCTTTTCTCGTCGGTCGGAGATATCCCCTTGGGTTACTCCAATGAACAGCTCGATATTTTTGATCCTTCCACGTCTCGACACGAAGACCATGTTGGACACAAGATCGAGTGGGAAAACGATATTGAGATGAGGGTCGGTGGCGGGGTTTCGTCCTCGCTGTTTTCGGTGACGTGTGACCTGCTCACGAAGTTGCATCAGGGAACACATTCGAAAGATGCATTCACCAACAACCTCCACGAACTCGTGTATCACGTCGAATGTTCGGACGGGACCAAGATGAGTCTCACGATGATGGCCGCCATTGGTACGCCAGGTCAGTTCCGAGCATCGTGTGATCGCGGGCGTGTGATACAGGTGGGCCCCGCATCGCCGGTGACGTCACCGGACGGTGGTGGACACCGCTCGATTCCGGATCGTCAGTGCATCAATCAAAATATCCTGGTTGCCCCCGGCGAAAAATCCAGTCTGAGTAGCTTGCGGGAGAGTTGGGAAATATCCCAAAGCATTCGGACGTCAAATGGAAAACGCTTGGCGCACATCAATCCTTACTATCAGGTGTTCACCCCCTCACGGTTCTTTGACCCGGCCATGCCAGACAACGTCGGCAGACCCATCGATCTTTGCTACGAGGTTGGCACCAACGGTGAACGGGTCAACAACGAACTGTGCGATGTGTCCACCGCGAGTGGTGCGTTGCTGACCGTTGCGCATGACGACCCGCAGTCCCGGTTCAACGGTGCACATCGATTCGTGGATATCAACTCGAACGATATCTCCAACGAAGACGGACCAAATGTCTGGTTCACCGATCCGTTCGGCAAGAATGCGAGCCCCGACCCCTTCCCGGGCTCCGTGCGCCAATTCATCGCATCAATGGACAATGAACGCTTGGATCTGCACGGGCCGCAGATCGGGCGAGATCGTGACTACGGCGGACCGGGTGTAGGCGTTCACCCGCCAAACTAACAGACCGTACACATGTTGCTCGACAAAGCGGGTCTCGAAGTTTCTTCGGGGCCCGTTTTAGTTTTCGAGAAACGACGTGGTCGCTAGTGTGTGTTTGCCACAGAGATGGAGAAGTTCAACGCTCAACACTCAACACTCAACTTTCAGCATCAACACTCACCACTCAACTTTCATCGGGGCCGCAGTTTCGGTTGGGCGTTACGCGTTGAATGTTGATGCTGAAAGTTGAGTGTTGAGTGTTGAGCGTTGAGTGTTGATTGACCATCCGACCGCACTTTTGGGTGACTGCGATCACCGCCGCATGACCGATCACGAACCAAGTTTCATACAAGTTTGAACCCTGACACATCGCTCAAAACAGAGGTAGGCCTAATGCAGTCGCACCGTTCTTTCTGGGGGGCCGTACTTCCATTCGTGGTACTTGCGTGTCAATCAGATCTGAGTCAGGCTCCAGACGCACCGGAGGGTGTTTCCGTTGCGTTTGGGCGTTGGACGCCAGCTGAGACTGACACATGTACCGAAGAAATCCACAACTCCTATTCGATCGTCGGACCGGATGGCAAATTGTATCCAACATGGCATCCGCCCCTCGATCCATCTGGCTGTTCGTTTGGTCACGATCATGGTCGCGATCCGAGTGGTTCCGCGTTGTTTGCGGAGATCGGTCATATCCCGTTGGGATACGCCAACGAACAACTCGACGCGTTTAGTCCACCGCTCTCCCGCCATGAAGATCACGTGGGACACAAGATCGAGTGGGAAAACAACGTCGAAATGAACGTGTCAGATGGTGCGTTGTTCGCCGTGACCTGTGACATCTATGTGAAGTTGCACCAGGGAACACACTCAAAAGACGCGTACACGAACAATCTTCACGAACTCGTCTACCACCTTGATTGCAACGATGGGTCAAAGATGAGTCTCACCATGATGGCTGCCATCGGTACTGCCGGTGAGTTCGTAGCATCCTGCGACCGAAATCGCCACGTGACCGTAGGACCGCCGAGTCCGCTCCTGTCTCCCAATGGTGGTGGCAAGCGCATCATACCCGACCGGCTGTGCGCGAACGAATTCATCTTGGTTCCCGACGGACAGAAGTCCAACTTTTCGACAGGGCTTCGCGAGAGCTGGCAGTTGTCCCAGAGCATCCGAACGAACGACGGCCGGCGGATCGCGCACGTCAATCCGTACTTCCAAGTCATAGCGCCTTCCCGTTTCTTCGATCCAGCTATTGAGAACGCCGAGGGCAGACCAATCGATCTCTGTTACGAAGTACAGGGCAACGGGGACCGTGCAAACGGTAGTCTTTGCAATGAATCAACGGCCAGCGGTCAGCTCACCGTCGGGTTTGCCGATCCACAGTCAAGATTCAACGGCGCAGACCGTTTCGTTGACATCAACTCCAACGACATTTTCAATGCCGCTGGTCCGACTGTCTGGTACACGGACCCGTTCGGAAAGAACGCCATAACGGAAGAATTCCCGGGTTCTGTGCGGCAGTTCATTGCGCAAATCGATAACGAGGCCACAGATATCAACGGCCCGACACTGGGTCGAAATAGAGATTACGGCCCGGCAGGATTGGGCGTACACCCACCGAACTAGACGGTAGGGCGGGTAAGGCGGTAGGACAAGATTCCTGCCGCCATACCGCCATACCGCCTACCTCAGTAAATTTCCGGCCATGTCCAATATTCCGGAGGACCTGGCCCGGTCGCTCCAAGACCGCTATGTGCTACAACGTGAGATTGGTCGCGGTGGAATGGCCACGGTGTTTCTCGCGAAAGATCTGAAGCACAATCGCGACGTGGCCGTTAAGCTGCTACGTCCGGATCTTGCGGCCACGATCGGCACCGACCGCTTTCTTCGAGAAATCGAGATCGCGGCCCAGCTCAATCACCCACATATCGTGCCGCTGCTCGACTCCATCGACGCCGATGGTGCGTTGCTTTACGTGATGCCATTCATTGATGGGGAATCCCTGCGTTCGTTGATGATTCGCTCCGGTGTCATGTCGCTCGAGAGAGTCCTACCCATCGTCAAGGCGGTTGCGGATGCCCTGTCATATGCCCATCGAAAAGGCGTCGTTCACAGAGACATTAAACCCGAGAATATCCTTTTTCAGGAAGGGCATGCGGTTGTTTCCGACTTCGGGATTGCGAAGGCCGTGAGCCTTTTAGGCGCCCGCGAGCTTACGAGGACCGGTTTCCCTATCGGTACGCCCGGGTACATGAGTCCGGAACAGGCGGCGGGTCGTCTGGATCTCGACGAACGTTCCGATGTATACAGCTTGGCGTGCGTATGTTATGAGATGCTCGTGGGTGACGTTCCCGCCTTCTGGCTATCGGATGATGCGGTCGCAAAGGGTCGTTTTATAGACGCCTCCGCCGATCATCGCGCCCGCCTCGACATTTTGCCGCGGCAGGTCGAACCGGCTTTGGCGGCCGCCCTTACCGTTCGGCCGACAGAACGGGTAGGATCGCCAGACGAATTTGTGGATCTTCTGAGTCGACCGTCCGGGCGGCGGCGGCGATACAGCAATACGGAAGTGAAAAAAATCGTGCATCACGCCGCCGCCATCGAGGGACAACGACCCACGGAGACGGGAGCCCTCACCATGGGCGGTGTAAAGGAGATTGGGGCGGAGGTCGGTCTCGCACCCGCCGACGTCGAGGCGGCGGCCCGGCATATGCAGCAGGTGAACCCGCTCAGCCCCGAACCCAGTGGCCTCGGGGTTTTGGCTGCTGGCGCGCCCATGTCTATTTCGATCGAGCGTGTCATCGAAGGCGAAGTCCCGGAGGACGAATATTCCCGCCTTGTTGAAGAGATTCGAGTTGCATTTGGGAACGTGGGCGTGGTCAGTACACTCGCTCGATCACTGGCATGGCAATACTCCAAGACCGGTGCGGGTGAGGGCAGGGACGTTCACGTGACCGTAATAACACGCGCTAATCAAACGCGGATTCGGATTGATGAACGGCTGGGCCAGATTGCTGGTGGGTTATTTGGCGGGATTGTTGGCGGTGGAGGAGGCGGTGGAGGTTCCGCAACGTTTGGTATTCTGATGGGTGCTGCCGGTCTGCCGGTTGTCGCTGTTGTGGGTGCAGCGACTTTGGTCACGTCTTGTTACCTGCTTGCTCGAACCTTGTACACCCGTACCTACCGCAAACGTCATAAGGTATTGTCCGCGCTCATCGATCGTCTTGCATACCACTGTGCCCAAACGGCCGTGATTGACCCATTGACACCGCCACTGCCTCGACGCGTCTCACCGTCTTGAAAACGTCCATGCCTCTCGGAGCGAACACCGCCTTCGGGTAGTGTCCCGAGAACTGCTTCGATGCCAATCGTCCTCCGACAAGATGTGCAGCTGGCGCGACTCATTAGTCGTATCGAACGCGGTGTGTTGCGAGTCAAGCAAATAACCAATGGCATGTCTGACGATACGCTACTCTGGAGACCGCCTGAAGGCGGCTGGGGCATCGCGCACTTTCTGGAGCATGCCACGCACAACGCGCAATTATATCTCGAGAGGCTGCCACCCGTCATCAAGCATGGTCGGCGTCGCCGGAAATTTGCGGAGAACGGCAAATGGAAACTTAGCGTCCCAGGCGATATCGTACGATGGACCGTGAGTTCTGATCCTGGTGTGCGGACCACACCGCGATTCACAAGAATGCCTGTACCAAGCTCCGATGTGTGCAGCCGTTTCTTTGTGACGCAATCGGAGATTGCAAAAATGTTGCGGTCAGCGGACGGACTGAGCCTCGATACAATCCATTGCCGGATGGGAGGCGTGGTGTGGTGGCGGCTATCCGATTGTTTTACCATCCTGGTCGCTCGAACCCAACGGAGTCTTGTCGGCGCAAAAACCGTTCGCGAAGACCCCGACTTTCCTGAGTCGACAACTGCCCAATCGGGTCGGGCCAGAACTAAATATTGATGATCCTGCTCACCACGCGATTCCGTAGTCT
Source organism: Gemmatimonadota bacterium (assembly GCA_036679545.1). GTDB lineage: Bacteria > Gemmatimonadota > Gemmatimonadetes > Gemmatimonadales > GWC2-71-9 > JAZDDC01. The sequence goes on from JAZDDD010000636.1 coordinate 8,043, forward strand.
TCGCCAAAGTGTGACGCGCCACCCCACATCGTTCCGTTTACAACATCAAAGAAAATCGCATTAATTGGTCCGGATGTGAGCGCGCGAAAGTCGAGGGTGTACCCCATCTCGCGCAACTCGCTGCGGACCCATGGCGGTACCGATTCGTTGAGAGTCAGACGACCCGGCTGCGAAACGTGGGCGCCAAAGGAACTTCGAAGTTGGTGGCTCGTAATGTTTGGTGCTTCCGCCGCTTGTTGTACGTTCATGCCGAACTCGACGACATTCAAGAAAAATTGTAACAGGTTTTGATCTTGACTGTCACCGCCTTGCACGGCGAACGACAGAAACGGTTTACCGTCTTTGAGTGCCATGCTCGGCGTGAGCGTGGCACGCGGTCGTTTGCCGGGTTCGACCACGTTGAACGGACCGTCGGCTTCATCGAGCACAAAACTTTGCATCCGCTGCGACATGCCGATGCCCGTCCGACCGGCTAGTGTTGCTGGTAGCCATCCGCCGCTCGGTGTTATGGAGACAACCCACCCGTTGGCATCCGCCGCCTGGATGGAGGTCGTCCCCGCGAAGAACGCTTCATCGAGTTCTTCCTGCGATATATCAGCCGATGCCTGTGCTGGTTTGTTCCATTGCTCGAGCAGGGAGGTAAACGGATTTTCTTTCCCTTCAAACGGATACGGATCTCCGGGAGCCACGTTGGGGTCGTTGCGCTCCCAATCTATTTGGGTCGCTCGCTGTTGTGCGTATTCCTTAGATAAGAGCCCGTCAATCGGTTCATCTGGCGCAAAATGGGGGTCGCCGTAGTAGAAGTCGCGGTCGGCGAACGCCAGATTCATTGCCTGGTACAGGGCATGGACATACCTCGAGCTGTTGTAGCCCATCGATTGCAAGTCAACATGCTCCAAGATGTTCAAAGCCTGTAACATGACCGGCCCCTGTACCCAGGGCTGCAGCTTGTACACCTCGATGCCCTTGTACGTGGTCATCGTGGGTTCCTCCACGTACACCTGCCAGTTTGCCAAGTCCTCCATTGTGTGTAGGCCGCCTTGTTCCTGCGATCCACGCACGAATTCCTCCGCGATGTCCCCACGATAGAACCGGTCGTACGCCTGATAGATGGCTTCTTTGCGCGTTTTACCATCCGCCAACGCCTCCGCCTCGGTCGCAACCAGCATACGCAATGTGTTTGCGAGATCGGGCTGTCTAAAGATCTCCCCGGCGTGCGGTGCTTCGCGTTCCTCCCCGGGATGTGTCAGAAATGTTTCGCGCGAATAGGGCCACTGCTTAATGTCTTCCTTGCCGCGTTCAATCGCGTCAGCCGTTTGTGCTTCGATCGGATATCCATCGGCCAACTGAATGGACGGAGCCAAAACTTGGGCGAGGCTCATTGTGCCGTATTCGGCCAACATGACGAGCAATCCCCCTGGTGTGCCGGGTGTCACGGCGGCCAACGGCCCCAGGGCAGGGGGATGTTCCATACCGCGTTCGCGAAAGAACTCGGGCGTTGCGCCGGTCGGTGCCACACCAAGCGCGTTTATGGCGACGACCTTCTCAGTGTTGGGGTCGTATATCAACGCTTGCGTCTCTCCACCCCAACTCAGAACATCGAACATCGTTGCAGTTGCGCCGAGCATGGCCGCGGCCGCGTCAACGGCATTGCCACCCTGTTGGAACACCATGGCGCCTGCCGTTGCACCCAGTGGCTTTCCGGTGATAGCCACCCAATGTCTGCCGTGCAAAACCGGTTTGACAGTGCGTTGTGCCTCAGCGGCGATTGTGGCTGACGCCAGACAAAAGAGGGCAATGGCAAACCCACGAATATTTCGATGTGCGAGGTGATACATGGGGACTCCTAAGGTGCGTTTGATGCCGGCTATTGGTTGCGCATTCGCTGAATCCGCTCGCGCTGGCGTGCGGCGATCTCCACGAGGCGGCGCATCTCTTGAATGGGTTGCTCGTGGTCGTCCACCTGAAGACGTAAAACGACGTCGTTGTTTAGCCACACGCCACCCTTTTCCTTAACGATCAACATGGCGGCTGATTGCATACCACGACGGTCTCCGCCGGCTGTCTGCCCGGCCTCCAGGGCCGCAAGTAAGCGCAACGACAGGTGACCTTCTGTCGAGTGAAACGCCTTCACCATGCTGTCTATCACTGCCTGCCCGGCCAGGATGTTCCCTTGGGCGGATACGTGTTGGTCGATGCGATGCCCAGCCCAATCGGAGGCGCGTGGGCCGGTGTACGTCGCGACCTGACCGGTCGCGTTCATGACCGAAAATTGCCGCCCGTATTTAGTCCATTGATCCGGTTGCGGATCAGGATCGTCGTCCCAGACGCGTTGGACGATTTGCGATGGTGCCATGCCTTGTCTTAACAATTCCAGCGCTTGCGCTCCGTAGCTGACGTCTACGATGGCCTGTGTGGCAACCACGCCGGCGCCGGCTTCGGCCCAGAGCACTCCGTTTCCCACGGAAAACACACGTGACTGAACGGCGCCACCCACCTCTCCGGTTTCAGGGTCGTACCCAAGGATGGAAAAGGTGGCGACCGTGTCCCACGTTATAGCTAGGGGTTTATCTTGCGGCTCGATGCGCTGTGAGACAGCCTCTTCGGCCATGAACGCCAGCGAAAAAGCAAAGAGTATCGTACGAATCAGCATGGCAAAGTGGCTTCCGGGGGGCTCCGATCTGGTTCTAAATTAACCGTCAGTTCGTTGGTCGGCGAGGTCCTTGAGTCTTTCCTTGACCTCCTTTTCGCTGAGAACCTCTGCCTCGGCTGCCTTGCGACCCGCATTGTATGCGGTACGGATATTTACCGGATCGAATTCCAACGCATCGGAATAATTGGTGTCCGGTATGATCGTTTTGATCGTGACCGGGCAGTAATCGGGCAGACGAAACGGAAACGAATCCAAGAGATCGAGCGCCTCTTGATCCAGCTGGCCGCGACTGCTCAGCAGACGGTGTGTGTCGGCGTGTGCGCGCACGGAGTCATTCACGGCGAGCGCGTACGAAAGGTCTTCGCGGAATATCTCGTTGGTTAGGAGATCGATCGCCCGTTCGGCGACCGTTAACCCCGGGCACCAATTTGTACCTCCTTTGCCATCTACTACTAACGGAGAAGCCAGCAAGACATACATCTCGTTTTCTTCGTCAACATCGACGGTACAAGGGTCGATCTTTTTTAACGCGCGAAATGACTCAGCCAGCGGCGTGATGTTTCGAACACCGCCATCGACCGCATGGTCGGCGCCGATGGTCACGGGCGGGAAAAAGACTGGCATCGAGGAACTCGCCAAGACCCAATCGGCAATGGATGATGCATTTTGGTCGATAACGCGATACTTGCCCGAGTCGAGTGATACGGCGCCGATGCGGAACTCGCGGCCGCTTGCCCGTAAACGTGCCTCGCTCACCTTGGCGTCGATTTGTTGTTTAATTGGTTTTGGGTCGTAAATGGAATCGTTCAGGACCAAAACAAGGAGTTCACCAAGGAACCGCTTGTTGTATACATCGCCGTTGCCTTCCATCGAGAGCCAAAACTTCTTCAGCACCGCAAGTTGTTGTTTGAGGCCCTCGCGGCCTTTCCCCTGCGCCAACATGACGGCGTTCAGCGAGCCGACAGACACACCGCTGATAACGTCAAAATCAAGCCCGCCTTCGGTGATCAAATAGTCGACCGCGCCGAGTTGAAATGCACCTTTGGCGCCACCACCACTCATCACCAAAGCTTTCTTTGCCATAGGCCCTCCTCGGATAAGATTTTTGTCAAATGGATGAGGATCAAAAGATGGCCGTCATTGGCGTTCTAGCAAGGTCAAAAAGTCACGTGGCGTATCGCTCTTGTTACGGAACGGATATCTTCGGCGTCCACACATTTCTTACGACAGCTTGAGGAGAGTTTGCCCGATGCGTGTAGTTCGCTTGGTGGCAATGGGTTTGGTCGGCCTGCACATGATCTCGGGCTTCAACAGTCCGGTCCGGGCGCAGGCATTTGATGCGGAATACGTCTCGCAGCTACAGTACCGTTTCATCGGTCCGGATGGGAACCGAGCCATAGCGGTGGCCGGTGTTCCAGGCAACCCAATGGTGAGTTACATCGGTGCTGCCTCCGGTGGAATTTGGAAGACCGTGGATGCGGGAACCACATGGCGCCCGATTTTCGACGATCAGCCCGTTTCGTCCATCGGATCCATTGCCATCGCGCCGTCCGACCCGAATGTCGTCTGGGTGGGGACGGGTGAGACGTTCGTCATTCGACCCGCGCATTCCCTTGGTGACGGTGTGTATCGATCGACCGATGCGGGCGAGACCTGGGCGAACGTGGGTCTGGGTCTGACCGGGCGTATTGGCCGTATGATTGTCGATCCCCGTGATCCGGATATCGCGTTTGCGTGTGCCCTTGGCCACACGCATGGTCCGCAAGCGGAGCGTGGGGTTTTCCGAACCGTGGACGGTGGTGACACCTGGGAGCACGTGCTCTTTGTAGACGACGCAACAGGTTGCTCCGACCTGGCGATTGATCCGTCCAACCCGCGTGTGTTGTACGCCACGACCTGGCAGGTACACATCAACACCTGGGGACTTAACAGTGGAGGTCCGGGTAGCGGGATCTTCAAGTCGACCGACGGTGGGGATACGTGGCAGAGGTTGCGTGGTGGGGCGCCGGGCGGCGAGGAACACCCCGTGGGCAAGACGGCGGTCGCGGTCGCCCCCAGCAATCCCGATCGCGTATACATGCTCGTGGAAGACTCGTCTCCCGGGTTGTACCGCTCGGACAACGCGGGAAGGGTTTGGTCGTTGGTCAGTCAAAACCACACGATGAACGAACGGGCTCCGTACTATACACGCATCGCGGTTTCTCCCGACAATGAAAACCAAGTGTATTTCCTGTCCGTGCGTTTCAGCATGTCGGTGGATGGTGGCGAATCACTCGTGGATAGGCCTCCGCGTGGTGGCGGTGACAATCACGACATGTGGATTGATCCGACAAATGCGGATCGCTATCTCGTTGCCCATGACGGCGGCGTCGCGATGACACGCAACCGGGGTCGTACCGTGCAACGCGTGGTACCACCCATTGCGCAGATGTATCACGTGGCGGTCGATAACCAAGTTCCGTACTACGTATACGGCAATCGGCAGGATGGTTATTCCTATCGCGGACCGTCCAACAGTCGCGCTGGCTCGATCCCACTCGGTCTTTGGCGTGGTGTTGGTGGTTGTGAAAGCGGTTTTGCCACACCCGATCCAGTGGACAATAATATTGTGTGGTCGGGGTGTTACGATGGTGGTTTAGAGGTTCATGACCTTCGGACGGGTCATTCGCGCAACGTGCGCCGATGGCCCGAAGCTGGGTACGGATGGCCGCCCGCTGAAATGCGTTACCGGTGGCATTGGAACTTTGCGTTTCACATCTCTCCGCACAATCACAACCGTGTGTACGTCGGCAGTCAGTACGTTTCCGTCACGGAAGATTTGGGACACTCATGGCGTGACATCAGTCCAGATCTCACACTCAACTTGAAGGATCATCAACAAAACTCTGGCGGCGTTGCCATCGACAACTTGATGACATTCGATGGGTCCGTCCTGTTTGCTATCAACGAGTCGCCGCTCGAAGAAGGTGTCATTTGGGTCGGAACGAATGATGGGCAGGTACAGATCACCCGCGATGGCGGCGCAACGTGGACTAACGTGACGGAAAACATCCCCAACCTCCCGCCGTGGGGTACAATTGCGAATATCGAGGCCTCCCGATTCGAAGCGGGAGCAGCGTACATAACCGTCGATCTGCATCAGATGGGGGATTTTGACCCGTACGTATTTAAAGCGACCAACTACGGAAATGACTGGGCGTTTATTAGCCAGACGGTCCCAAAATCGATGTTGAGTTTCGCGCACGTCGTACGCGAAGATCCCGTCCGCCACGGCATGTTATACCTCGGCACCGACAACGCGCTGTACGTAACGCTCGACGATGGTGAGAGCTGGACAACGCTGCAAAGCAACATGCCACACGCGCCAGTCTATTGGATTACTGTCCAGGAACACTTCAATGACCTCGTAGTCGCAACGTATGGCAGGGGTTTTTACATCCTCGACGACATAACACCAGTGAGCCAAATGGTATGAGTGCCGGCCGCAACCCGCCGTACGGTGCAGACATCAATTACGCCATCAACAATTTGCCGGATGGCGATGCAAAGCTGGAGATTGTTAGCGCCGCGGGCGATGTTATTCGCACGCTGGAAGCGACAACACGATCGGGTATCAATCGGGTGTGGTGGAATCTTCGCCACGAAGACCCGCCCCGTGCACAGCTACGTGTTGCGCCGCCCGGCAAGCCGTTCGTCACGTTAGAAGATGGCTGGCGCCCGCTACGTACGTGGGATCTTGATTTGGTTGGTGGACAGCGTGGACCCCGGGCTGTTCCAGGCAAGTATATCGTGCGTCTTTCGATTGGCGACCAAACGTACGAACAGGCGCTCACCGTGCTGAAGGATCCTTACTCCACGGGGACCGTCGATGATATTCGCACGCAGGTCGCGACCGCGCTGCAAATGCGTGACGAAATGACAGAGGTCGTCGAAATGATCGATGACATCGAATGGCTGAGAAAACAGCTGGAAGACCTGCAGGCGAAGTACGAAGATCGTGAAGACGCTGAGCAGGTTGTGGAAGCCGCGAAGGCACTCGGGTTGAAGGCCATCGATGTCGAGAGCAATCTGTTTGACGTCCATCTCACCGGTGCTCGGGAAGATGCGTTCAGGACACCTATGAAGTTGTATGGTCGCATGAATGCGCTTGCAAGCGATGTTGGAGCAAATGGAGCCGACTTTGTTCCCACCACACAGCAGGTGGAAGTACACCGTCAGTTTCAAGGCCAGCTTGCCGAATACCGTCAGTTGTATCTCACGCTGATGAACAGCGACAGACCAGAATTCCTGAGATTGTTGCGTGAACTCGGATTCCCCGATGTAATCTCCGCGTTGCCGGTGAGTAACGAAGACGTTGTCACGCAGCCTTAGCGAACGCTACCGGTATCGTGGTGCCCTTCCACAACGGCTTCCAGCGCGGCAATTTCTCGCCCAACCGATTCTGCCAAAGAGGAGTAGTTGATGGGCCGCGCCAAAAAGACTGATCCTTCGACGTTCGAGAAACTCGGAGCGTTTTATCTGGGGAAACGATTCGATCACGCTACAGATGACATCGTTGATGAATTGGTTCTGTACGATGCAAAGGATTTGACGACACACGGTGTCTGTGTTGGTATGACCGGCAGTGGCAAGACGGGACTGTGTGTCTCGATACTCGAAGAAGCTGCGCTCGACGGGGTCCCCGTGATTGCCATAGATCCAAAGGGTGATATCTCGAACGTCCTCCTGACATTTCCCAAATTGCGCGCTGAAGATTTTCGTCCGTGGATTGATGAGGGCACGGCGTCACGAAAGGGAAAAACACCAGACGAGTTTGCCAAGTCGACCGCGGACCTGTGGCGGAAGGGGCTCGCCAAGTGGGGGCAAGACGGCAAGCGGATAAAACGGTTCCGGGAAGCTGCCGAGGCGATCGTGTACACACCCGGGAGTTCTGCGGGTGTTCCGCTTGCTGTTTTGCGATCCTTTGCCGCCCCGGCAAAGGCACTGGTTGAGGATACCGATGCCATGCGTGAACGCGTGTCAGCCTCAGTGTCCGGGTTGTTGGGGTTGATTGGTATTGACGCAGATCCGATTCAGAGTAGGGAGCACATTCTACTCTCACAATTGGTCGATCGAGCGTGGCGTAACGGCAAAGACTTGGACATCGGTGCCATGATCGCGCAAGTACAATCGCCTCCGTTTGAAAAAATTGGCGTCATGAGTCTCGATACATTCTTTCCTGAAAAAGCTCGTTTCGAACTTTCGATGCGATTGAACAGTTTGTTGGCCTCACCTGGGTTTTCCGCGTGGTTGGAGGGGGCGCCGCTCGATATTCCCAAAATGCTCTGGACGGAATCCGGCAAGCCACGCATCGCTATAGTCTCCATTGCGCATCTGTCGGATAAAGAGCGCATGTTTTTTGTCACGCTGTTGCTCAATGAAATCGTGGCATGGATGAGAACGCAGTCCGGTACATCCAGTTTACGGGCGATTCTTTACATGGACGAAGTCTTCGGGTATCTCCCACCCACCGCGAACCCGCCAAGCAAGATGCCACTGCTCACCATGCTGAAGCAGGCGCGTGCGTACGGATTAGGCGTCTTACTGGCTACGCAAAATCCCGTGGATCTCGATTACAAGGCGCTTTCCAATGCGGGCACGTGGTTCTTAGGACGGCTGCAAACGGAACGAGACAAGCTGCGTGTTCTCGACGGATTGGAAGGCGCATCCACGGCGTCGGGCCAACAGTTCAATCGCCGAGCCGTTGAGGCCACGTTGTCTGGGCTCAAGAGCCGTGTGTTCCTCATGAACAACGTGCATGAGGAAGAGCCCGTGTTATTTCACACACGTTGGGCTATGTCGTATCTGCGCGGACCGTTGACCCGTGGGCAGATTGGAGCGTTGATGGCCGGCAAGGTCGCCGCGGTGCAAACCCCTGCCACCGCCTTGGCCCCGCCGGTCGCAACGGAAGACGCAGTTGAAACAGACCGTCCAAGGGGCCCGGCCGGTACTCCCGTTCGATACGTAGCGCCATCGGCTCCGTTTGATGGCGCCATGGTGTATTGGCCGGGTTTGGTTGGAACGGCCGATCTGCACTATGTGAATGCGCGGGCCGGTCTCGACGAGTGGCGAACGATCTCGATACTCGTGCGACTCGAGGGCGACGCAATGGGGCAGGTGTGGGCGGGCGCCGCCGAAGTGTTGAGTGATGCGCTTGTCGATGAAGCCGAACCGGAGGCCCGGTTTGCCGTTTTGCCCAGGCGGGCGAGGCAGGCCAAAACCCTGAAAACGTGGAGCGGACAGTTCAAGACGTACCTGTATCAGGAACGTTCGCTGACGTTATTCAAATGCAAGGAACTCAAGATCATTTCGTCGGCTCAAGAATCGGAAGCCCAATT
>JAZDDD010000637.1:0-8286 GCA_036679545.1 Gemmatimonadota bacterium
GTGGTTTCTGGACTTTGAGATGTTTGGTCATGTCCAGGTGCCGATGTACGATGTGTTCCACTTTCTCAGAACGTGTGCAGACGGATGGGCTCCAACGGGGCAACCCGCGTGGATCGACCAACTGCAAAACAATGGTCATTCGAGCGACCTTTTACGGGCGGAGATGCGTCGAGCCTCTGAGAAACTTGGGCTCTCCGTCGAGCAATCTGTTGCGGTCCTTGTGTTTTATGTCGCTCACTTTTCCGTGACCACTCACCGGCGAAACCCGGAAGGGCAGGTGTGGAAGTTGTTTTTTCAAGAGGCACAGCTATTGGCCGATCATATCCGACAGGGACATGTCGAACAACTATTCCGAGGACCCGTTGGCTGAGGCGCCGCTCGTTGTCAGGGTCGCCGATGCTGCTGACGTAGTTGATGAAGAATTCCACGCGTCCTGGAGCGCGTTGGCCGACCAATGTGTCTGGGCCACCTGTTTCCAACGCCCACAGTTCGTTGCTACGTGGTATGAGACCTATCAGCCGAAGTTTACACCGTATCTTATTTGCGGTTGGCAGGACGAGCGTCTCGTCGGGTTGCTGCCGCTGGCTATCTCGTCAGAAGATGGTACGCCAGCGGTGGCCGGTACCTATCAGGCTGAATATCAATCGTGGTTGGCCAGTCCGTCTGACAACGGGACGTTCATCGCAGAGGCCATGCGGGTGTTTGAAGAACGGTTTCCCCGCGCTGCCCTGACGTTTCGATACCTACCCCACGGCGCGCCGGCCGAACACCTGGTTCAGGCGGGTTACGGTCCCCGGTTGACCCAGGTGTCGCACCAGCGACCACTCATGCGAATCGATGCGGATGCACTCGCCAAGTCATTGTCCAAGAAATCTAACAAAAGTCGTTTCAACCGGTTGAAGCGAGTGGGCAATGTGACCCTCGATCGTTTGACGACGCCAGAAGAACTTGAATCGGTCATTGACGACGTGATTTGGCAGTACGACCTGCGACAAGGTGCCATCAACCATTCCACGCCGTTTTTGGAAGACCCGTTGAAACGACCGTTCCATCTTGCGCTGATGCGTCAGGCCGACACACTGCATGTGACAATATTGCGTGTCGACAGCGCCGTCGTGTCCGCACACATCGACTATTTGGATCAAAAGTGGTCTTACCTCGGCGTACCCTCGCACTCACCGTTTTTTTTCCAGCATTCCCCGGGGAAGTTGCACATGCTGTTGCTTGGCAAACTCTTGGCGGAAGAAGGTGTTGAATGTGTCGATTTGACGCCCGGCGGCGATCCGTGGAAAGAACGCTTTGCCAATGATCATGATGAGGTACTCGAGGTGTCCGTCCATAGCAGCGCGTTTGAGCGGGCGCGAAATCGTTTACCGATCGTTGTGCGAACTGGTGTTCGCAAGATTATTAGCGGAATGGGCGTTGATCCAAAAAAAATAAAGAGTGCGCTCGCGCGGGTACCGGTTCTCGGGCCCCGATTGGGCAACGGGGTTCGTGTGGGAAATGCCCACGCGCAAGACACACTCTACCGGCTAGGCCCGTGGGACTCTACGAAGTTAGATGCCGTGGGAACGCGTGAACTCGGCGCGACAATCAATCAACCCAACGACCTCCTCCGTTGGATGGATAACGAAACGTTGGCGGCAAAGCATGCTGTTCTTTCCGTTGCCCTCGGTCGGTTGGAACGCAACCACCGCCTGGTCACGTGTGTGGATGACAGCGCATTGCTGGGCTACGGGTGGGTAGTCCAAAATCCCGCAGGGGTTGGGTTGGACAACTCCGCATTAGCTCACGTTGATGACGATGGCGTTTTAATCCACGGAATCGTCATACAAGCACCGCAACGCACAGACCAAGTACGACAGACGTTAATCACGACGATGCTCAAGAACGCGTGTGAGCAGTCGCCAGATTGCGTCATATATGCCTTGGTGGACACATCCGGAGCTGAGATGTTTCGATCCCTGGAAATCGAGTTGGCACCGGTGAGCGGGGCGCCAAGGTCAGAAACAGGTGTGGAGTCGCAGACGACGCCAAGCAATGCTTGATGTTCTTTATACGGTAGATACGGAACTTTGGCCCTGGGACTGGGACCTTTCCCCTACGGGTCTCCGTTCCGCGTTTGACCTCGACATCGAGGGTCGCACGCCAAAGGGCGATTTCGGAGTGTCCTTTCAGATCGAACTCCTGAACGATCACGGTCTCACGGGCGTCTTTCATGTGGAATCGCTTTTCGCGACGGCGGTTGGCGCAGAACCGCTACATGAGATCACCGCACCAATCCTGGCAAACGGGCACGAGGTGCAGCTCCACATCCACACCGAGTGGCTGGAGCACATGAACAACGGTGGTGTGTTTGGTGGGAAATTCGGACAGAACATGGCGGATTTCGATTTGGCGGAGCAGACCCGGCTGATTGAGATAGCATTGGCCAACCTCGCGGAAACCGGTGCTCCGGCTGCCACGGCATTTCGCGCCGGAAACTATGGTGCCAACAACGACACACTTGGCGCGCTTGGGAAGAACGGTATCGCCTTCGACACGAGTTACAACTTTTGCCATTTGAACGGCGCGTGTCAGATGCGATTCGACCCGTCGTTTTCTCAGCCGATGCGTATCGATCGTGTCGTTGAGGTGCCAATCAATTATTTCCGCGACCGACCCGGTGGGGTTCGCCACACACAACTCATGGCGTGCTCGTTTGCCGAGCTTCGTGCGATGCTTCTTGCAGCGTGGCGTGGTGGCTGGAAGACCTTCGTGATTGTTTCCCACAGCTTCGAACTGATAAATCGAGTCAAACGGATGCCGGACATGACGGTCGTCAAGCGGTTTGAGAAACTTTGTCGATTCCTTGCGGACAACACCGACAAATTTCGAACGTGTGGCTTCAACGACCTCCCATCGGATCTTTCAGATAGTCCCGTCGATCCGCCGACCTTGCGCTCGCATTCACTCAGAACCCTCAGACGCGTGGGTGAGCAAGTATGGCGGAGGTTGTGGTGACCACTTCGAACTCTCCCTCAGTCCGCGGTGGCCACGTGTCACGTTCCTCCAGCGCCGTTGGCTCGGTGCCCCGTGTCCTGGTTTTCATGGAGGCCCGAGAGTTCGGTGGACCCGCGAAGAATCTCGTCGCAACGTCGAAATTGTTGGCCGGCGCGGTAGACTTCCGGGTCGTCACATTTATCCGGGGCCAGGCGTCCTCCACCGAATTCACGCAGCAACTCAACGAACACGGCGTGGACTGTGCGGTGGTTCGAGAACGGTTCCGCTATGACCCCCGTGGTCTCAGCTCTGTCCGGCAGATAGTGAAATCCTATCGGCCGGACATCGTGCAAATCCACAATGGAAAGTCTCGGCTTTATCTGTACATATTACGACGGATGGGGTTGTTGCGAAAACTTCCAACCATTGACTGTTATCACGGTGAGACGTGGACTGATACCAAGCAACTCGCATACAACAAACTGGATCGGTGGCTGTTTCGTCGCGCACGCAACGTGATCGTTGTTTCTCAAAGGCAAGTGCGTCTGCTCGAGGAGTTTGGTGTTCCTCAAGACCGTATCACCGTTATTTACAACGGTATCCGTCTGCACGATTTCTCTCCGCGAGTACCGGATACGCAACTCAACATCATAACGGTGGGGCGCCTTTCGAGGGAAAAAGGCCACAATGACTTATTGGCGGCCATCAGAATACTTCACGAACGTGGCGTGTCCGGTTTCAAGTTGACGGTGGTCGGTGATGGGCCGGAAATCGAATCGCTGAAAAGCCGTGTCACGCAATACGACATTGGTGACATCGTTGAGTTCACGGGATATCAACCGGATCCAACGCCATACTATGAAACGGCCGATTTGTTCGTGTTACCGTCGTTGACGGAGGGAATACCGAACGTTTTGTTGGAAGCGGCTATTCACTACGTGCCGATTGTATCAACAAGTGTTGGCGGTGTTCCGGAGATGTTCGACCAAGGAAGGGAGGCGGTCCTCGTTCCTCCAGCGCAGGCCGATGCCTTGGCCGATGGAATGGGACGTTGTTTGAACGATGCCCCTTTCCGCCACGAGCTAGCAATGGCTGCCCGCGCCAGGGTTGAGTCTCAGTTCACGGACGATCATCGCGCTCAGCATTACTTGGATTACTACAACAGGTTGATATCGAGATCGACTTGACGTGCTGAGGACTTAAGTCGCCGCGTAGGCGGCCGATCCCTGGGCGGCAAAGAACTTTACAATCGCGTCCGCAATTCGCTGTGACGCTCGGCCGTCACCGAACGGATTGGGTGGTGCGGTCATCTTGTCGCGAACCGCGCGGTCATCGAGGAGTTCCCTTGTCCGTTCCCACCAGGCGGGCAAGACCCGATTCTACGGCCTGCGCTCGTTCCGTCACGTCTCGCAGAACCAGAACGGGAACATTGAGCGATGGGGCTTCCTCTTGAATCCCGCCGGAATCCGTAAGAATGAGCGTGGCGTTTTTCATCAGGGCGACAAATTCACCGTAACCCACCGGATCGATCAACGAGACGTTGTCCGTTGCCGATAACATTCGGTGCGCCGTCTTTTGGACGTTGGGATTAGGATGTACCGGATACACGATTTTTACGTGTGGTCTCGCGGCAGCCAATTCGTGCACGGCTTGAAACACACTTTCAATTTTATGGCCGAAACTCTCTCTGCGATGCATTGTAAGGAGCACCAATGCCTGATCGGGTGCCACCACTACGGGCATCGCGATTTCTCGCTTGGCCACCTCCAAAACGGTATCGACGACGGTGTTGCCGGTGACTTTAATGGATGTCTCGGGAACATTTTCAGCCAAGAGTGCGGCGCGATCGCGAGTGGTTGGTGCGAAGTGGAGGTCGGCAAGTTGCGACACAAGACGCCGATTAATTTCTTCCGGGAACGGGTTGTACTTGTCATCTGTCCGCAGTCCGGCTTCGACATGTCCGAATGGCAGTTTGAGGTAGAAACACGCTAGGGACGTGACCATGACTGTGGTGGTGTCACCCTGGGCCAGGACGATGTCCGGTGTCTCCTCCGTCAACACCGCGGTGAGTTGCGTGAGCATACGCGCTGTGAGTTCGCCCAGTTGTTGGTCGGCGCGCATGAGGTCCAGATCAACATCGCATTGGATGTCAAAAAATGTGGCCATCTGATCGAGCAGGTCACGATGTTGCGCGGTAAACAGCACACGGAGTTCAAATTCATCTGCGCGTCCGCGGAGGGCATCGATCACCGGTGCCATCTTGATCAGTTCCGGTCTCGTGCCGATGGTCACTAGGACTTTAGTTTTATTCACTTCTCAACCCCGTGTTGGGATGAAGAGTCGAGGCGCTCCGCACGGGAGCACCACCTGACGTTATTGTCGTGCGGAGTTGGCGGGAACGATTCTGCCAGGTATGATCGCTCACCGAATGTTTGCGGGTGTCGCGTTTCTCCGTCGTGTCCGAGGCGACTTCGCCCCTCAGAAACGAAATCACATCCTGCCCAGTATGTACGATTTTGACGTGTTTGCCCAAACGCGCGGCTTCGGGAAGCGCCGTGCACACGGTTGGAAGACCGGCGGCAAGGTACTCGCGAAGTTTGAGGGGATTCACTGCCGCGGTTAACTCATCGACGTTAAACGGTATCCATGCTGCATCCCACGAATGGAGTCGTTGTGGCAACGATGCATACGGCTCCGGTGGTAACAGGCTCACGTTGCGCAGGCTGCGAATTGAATCCGGTACGTACCGAATCGGGCCCACAAATTCCAATTGCCAATCCGGCAGGTCCGTCGCAACAGTTTGGATCAAATCGAAGTCGATCCATTCTGCCAAGAGTCCAAAAAAACCAAGTACCTTATTCTGCGGCGGGGTTGGTGGGACCGAGCCAAAATGCGCTGCATCCACGCCCTGCGGTATGTAGTGCGTCTTTGCTCGTACGGCTTCGTCGGTGGGGAACAACGTTTCGGCGGTCACAAAGATGAAGTCGCATGAATCGTAGAGTTTGCCTTCCGATGATCGGACGAGGTTCGCGTCCACGCCAGGCAGTTTTTCGTAGTCGTCCAGCCTCAGGTAGGCCGTTCGGCCGTGAGGAAAGGCAAAGTACCATCCGGCCACCGGCGTCGATGTCAGTATGACGGGTAGCCCAAAGCCCATGTCATCCATTGCGTCTCGGATCTGTTTGCCCAACAATCGTTGGTTAAGGGCTCGGATGGGGCCAACGTGGTGCCACGGGAGTACCCGAGGAGAGATGACACGGTTGGGTTGCCACCGGCGCTGGCGGGGGTCGTTCATGTCCGGTGTGGGTCCCCTGGCCCTCAGCATTGATTTGAGTTTTTCGTAGACCCGCAGGACATCCCGACGATTGAGGCCGGGGGCGCGACCGCCGATGGAGTTCACCCAAATCACCCGATCCTCCGCTGGCAGGTTCGATATCAGGTGCTGTGTGGTAGAGGGGTGGGCGCCCCAGTCGTCACCAAAGACGATCCAATCCATAAAACCGGCTGTTTTGACCTTTTTTGTCGGTGATTGAGCAAGAGTGGCTAGGTTGCGGGCGCCTGTTGTTTTGAAATGGGGTGCCTCAACGCCCGAAGATAGCCGAACCTGCCAGCTCCGTGCTCCCGAACGCAATACTCGTTCCCAGTGACCAGGATTCTCGGCCAGGTCCAGGTGGTACATGACACGTTCTTTGCTGTATCATCTCCTGTCAACGCATTTCCATGATCAATGACGGTAAGGATTATCCGTAAGAATGTTGAAGCTTCTTAGGGCAATTGGGGGTGGTCTGGAGTCGTCGCCGCGATCCTCGGTAGTCTCATGGGTTTTCGTGGCTTCAATTGGCTGTCTTGGCGATACGAGCGCGGCCATTGAGCCAGCAGGCGGTTTGACGGCTCCAGAGGCCATTGACCTGGTTCTTCGCAGACTGGACCGAGGAACTGGCGAGACACTGGTTTCTGCGGGCGTGCCGCTACCCCCGGGATACATTGGTGCCGGCGATATGGCATTGGTGCGGGTCGAGGTGGGCGGCGCAGAACTCCCGATCTACATAGAGCCGCTCGCCAGCCGGCACCCCGACGGTACCGTCCGTTCCGTCCTCATCCAGTTCCGTTACGACGTTGGTGCCCGACCGGTGCCCGCTGTCCTGCATGTGGGGCCTGGCGTGAGCCGGACCGAAGCGGACTTGGAAAAAACAGTAGTGAATTGGTCCGAGCCCTCTGCGGTGATGCTGCCAACGTCGGCGGATTATCTGGCTAGTACAATGATCGTCGGGCCCAGCGTTACCGTGCGCACGCTACCCGGCGGACCATACCGGACGTGGCAAGCTCGGTTCGAGAGTGAGGGATTGACCCGATGGACCAATGACGACATGACCAATGTTGCCATCCATCAGTACGACCGGGCATTGGTATGGTATGCTGGCTGGGTGCGAACGGCCAACCCTGAGTATTGGCACCGCGGAACCGTCGCGGCTATGGAGTATCGGAACATCTCCGAACCCCATTTTTCATGGCAACCCCACTTTCAGGAAACCCAAGGTTTGGAAGTCCACTATCTCCTGACAGGGGATGAACGCTCGCGCGATGCCGTAGGAGAGATCGCCGCGTTCATGGACATGGCATACGAGGCGTACATCGACAAAAATCCGACGCGTGAGTGGATGGACTCGAGGATTCAGACGCGTGTGCTGCTCAGCTCAATGGTTGCCGGCCGTCTAAACGTTGCGGGGCGGGACTGGACTGCCAAAGCAAAGGATAATTTGAATCAGGTTCTTGGTACTCAGTCAGAGGACGGAGCCATGCGGTGGGAGGCGTGGGAAGACGAGCATACGGTGTTCATGGCGTCACTGCTCGTTCACTCGCTGATCAAGTACTACACGTGGGTGGAGGCCGACGAACGCATACCGCCTTTTGTGAAAAACATCCTAGATTTCGTGCATCCTAATTTATGGGTGGGCGATTCATGGCAATACACGTCGGTGGACGCGGACCCTACCGTTGACCTCAATCAATTGAATGCCGTCGGTTATGCGTGGTACGGCTGGCTCACCGGTGACGATTCATACACAGAGGTGGCGAAGATCGCGTTCGCCGAAGCAGCCGAAGACGCGTGGTTGGGTAGTTGGAAACAATTCAACCAGAACTACCGCGGCGCGTATGAGACGGCGTATTACATAGGCGGTAGGGCGGTAGGTCGGTAGGTCGGTAAGGCGGTATGGCGGTAGCAGAATCTGACCTAAACGCAGCATCGCTTTGCCCGCGGGGGCTGCGACAGGCCTTGGTGTGCGATCCACCATTCTCGTTGTTCCC